>DUWJ01000339.1 GCA_012842765.1 Bacillota bacterium
ATCTCACCTGCCGCGGTTTGCAGCGGAATAGGGAAGGCGTGCCATCCCGGACGATTCGAAGTCGTCCGCAAGTCGCCATATGTCGTGATTCTGGATGGTGCTCATAATCTGGATGGGGCGGCCAGCCTTGCGGCGACGCTTCACGAGATTGCGTATGGGCTGAGGCCGAGGGTGATGGTGTTTGGCACGTCCCGCGACAAGCCTGTCCGCGAGATGCTGGCAGCACTTGTGCCCGAGGTGGATGTGGTTATCGCCACTGCGGCGGTTGGCGCTAGGACAGGGGCGCATGATCCTGAGTTCGTGGCTAGCGTTGCCAGAGAGATGGGGGTCGAGGCGCATGCAGTCGCTTCCGCCTGCGAGGCTGTGCAGGCCGGAGCTCGGACTGCATCTGCGATTGGGGCAAAGTCATTGCTGGTGGCAGGGTCGTTGTATCTGGTGGGCGAAGTAAGGGGGATATGGAGGGACTAGATTTGACGCAGGGGTGGGCAGAGATGGAGAAGTTCCGAAAGGCCCGCGTTACTGTGCTCGTGGGGGCCTTTGGATCGGGAAAGACCGAACTCGCGCTCAACTTCGCGAAGCGGCTGAACGCCGCGGGACGAAATGCGGTTCTCGTTGATATCGATATTTTAAAGCCGATGTTTCGTTCCAGGGACAAAAGAAATGACCTATCAGAGCTGGGAGTGCGTGTGGTATCGAGCGTCACTGATTATGAGGATTCCGATGTTCCTGCACTTTCGCCTGCTATATACGGGGTTATAGAGGACAGGTCATCAGACGTCGTGGTCGATGTGGGCGGTGACGATGATGGCGCGCGGGCGCTTGGGAGGTTTCGCGAGGCGCTCGAAGAAGCTGGGTATGAAATGTTGTATGTGGTCAATACGCGCAGGCCCTTCTCGTCAACTCCGGAGGAGATAGTCTCCATGGTGCTGGCGGTTGAGGAGGCGTCCAGACTCCGATGCACTGCATTGGTGTCAAACACTAATCTGGGTTCGGAGAGCTTTGTTGGACTGGTGGAGGAAGGACTCGATACTACGCTGCAGGCATCACAAACCTTGGGAGTGCCAGTGCGGTTTGCGATGATCCAAAAGAGTGTTGCTGATTCGCAAAGGAATGAGTTAGAGAAGATCGTGCAGGTCTACGGGGTGCCTGTGTTCGAAATGGATCGATCAATTCTGCCTCCTTGGGAAGGAATTGCACAGTCATGAGTGGTATTACACAAGAATAGAAGTATCTACTGAGGCGGGGCCATGCCCCGTACCGGATGAATCGAGCAAAGGAAGGGATATCACATGCCGGCGAAGCGATCGTCCTCAGGCAATGCTCTGTCATGGATCCTTGCAGTGGTCTTGATAAGCGTGGCCGCGGTCGGGGTTGGCTGGCTCATCGGGCAGCAAGTGCTGGGCTGGATTAACCCGAACCGAAGCTCAGTATCTGAAGAAGACTCAGGAGATACTGGAGGTTACAGCTATTATCCATGGAGCGGGTCGGATGGAGCAGAAAGTGCGTCCCAGCAGCCACAGCAGACGCCTGCTCCCAACATCAATCTGCCCACAAGCAGTCTGCCCGAAAGCAGCGCGGTTGAGCCCCCTACATACGGGGCAGAAAGCTCATCAGTACCCAGTTCTGTTCCGGATAGCATTGGTTCGACACAAGGCACGGTTTCCAGTCCCGTTGCCGCTAAGTTTTACAAGGTACGTGTGGGTTCTTTCGGCACAAAGGAGGCTGCGGCGGCCACCGCCAGGGAGCTCGAAGCTCAAGGTTATCCGATATTCGTCACAGGTGGTGGTCCATGGTCTGTCCAAGTTGGAGCGTTTTCGCTTAGGGAGAATGCCATTGTGCTAGGCGACATCCTTGCAAATCAGGGCTACGACGTTACAATAGTTGAATAGCTGTGCGCATGCCATTTCCAGGGCTAATGAAACAGGCGTTGGCGCGTGGAGCGTCCGCCATGGGCGGCAACGATCGGTTATGCGCGGTAGTTTGCGGAGCGATCAGCAATAATGATACAGGCCCGGTCCGGGCGCAAAAAGTGTGGGCCGGGCCAGGCGCTTTTCGGATGAGTGTCGGGTCCACAGTCTTAAATACGCCGCTCCTTGAGTAGGAGCGTAGAGTGAAACGAGGGAGCGAGGCTTGAAGCTTGCAGACATCCGGGAGCTTATAGGGGCGGAGGTCCTTGTTGGGGAGGACAAGCTTTCCACTGTTGAGATCGAAATGGCGTGCGGCTCGGACCTTATCAGTGACGTGCTGGCATTTTGCCATGACAAGACGCTTCTTTGCACGGGGCTAGTCAGCGCGCAGGTTGTTCGCACGGCGGAGATCGCTGGGTTGTCCACGATAATATTCGTTCGGGGGAAAAGGCCTGATGAGAGTGTCATAGAGATGGGCAAGGCTGCCGGAATCCCAATGCTTGCAACGGATCTTCCGATGTTTGAAACTTGTGGCTTGCTATATGGCGCTGGCGTTGGCGGCATCTGCCTTGGCGCCGATGGGAGCAGGCGAGGAGATGTCGGATAGTGTATCGCGGGGGCAATGATGGACAAGCCATTGATCGGGCTGGTGCTGCCTTTTCTGGGGCAGCCAGTCCTCACTCGGAACCGGTGCTAGAGATGAGCTTTCGAGTCGACCGATACGATTTCGCTGCAGCCGGCGAGGCGGCCAGCAAGATCAAACAGGTTCTAAGGCAATTGGGCATGGCACCCGAGTTGGTACGCCGTGCGGCAGTGGCAGCGTACGAGGCAGAGATGAACCTAGTCATACACTCGGAGGGCGGACAGATCCTTCTCCGTGTGGACACGGAGAAGGTGACGCTTGTCGCTTGCGATGGAGGACCGGGAATGCCCGATGTTTCCTTGGCAATGCGCGAAGGCTACTCAACAGCGCCGGATGAGATAAGGGAGATGGGGTTTGGGGCCGGAATGGGGCTTCCGAACATGAAGAGGTGTTCTGATTCGTTTTCAATAGAATCTGAGGTGGGACGCGGGACGACTGTGACCGCAGCAATCAGGATAGCCTAAAGAAGCAGAGCAGCCAAAACCGTGGCAGTTCGCGTTCCATGGGGAGGTTGAAATGGGCATGGAGGGCCGGTTCCATTCTGTGAAACTCCTCGAGGAAAAATGCAAAGGCTGCACCAACTGCATTAAGCGTTGCCCGACTGAGGCAATCAGAGTTCGGGAAGGAAAAGCTGTAATCAACGCTGCCCGATGCATCGATTGCGGAGAGTGCGTGAGAACCTGCGAAAACCACGCCAAGACCATTATCGCTAACTCCATCGACGACCTCAAAAACTACGATTATACTATTGCTCTACCGGCGCCGGCTCTGTACTCGCAATTAGGCCGGGCGTCAGGCCCTGATGAGGTGGTATGGGCTCTTCAGGAGATCGGCTTTGACGCAGTGTGCGACGTATCCTTTGGCGCAGATATCGTTACCGAGTGTACGCGCAGACACCTCATATCCCATCCTAAGCCTCGGCCGGTGATTTCCGCGGCGTGTCCTGCCGTAGTCCGCCTGATTCAGGTGAGATACCCCAACCTCATTTCCCACGTAGCCCGAGTTGAGAGCCCTATGTACGCTGCGGCCCGTGTAGCCCGAGTTGAAGCCGCCGAGAAGCTCGGCATAGCGGGCGATCGCATCGGCGTGTTTTTCATCTCTCCTTGTGCGGCCAAGGTAACAGCGGTTATTGCCCCATTGGGATCAGAGTCTTCGTGCGTGGACGGTGCGATTTCGATATCAGACATATACGGCGAACTCATGACTGAGCTAGGACGAGGACGCAGCGCCCGGCCCATGCACAGAGGGTCGAACCTTGGGTTTGCATGGGCAAACAGCAGTGGAGAACTGAAGGCGTTGGGGCTTCATAACGTCTTGGCTGTGGACGGAATACACAATGTTCTGGGACTCCTTGAAGAGGTAGACAACGGCAGGCTGGCAGGGGTGGACTACATCGAAGCCTTGGCATGTCCTGCGGGGTGTGTCGGAGGTCCGGCTACAGTCGAGAACCCCTTCGTTGCGCGGGCGCGCATGATCGAGATCTCAAAAGCTGTGGAGGCTGATTCCGCTGAAGCTCTCTCCGAGGCAAGGCGGCTGGTAGATGAGCGCGGGACAGATTTCTTCGCTCTCCAGGGCGAGCTTACGGCCCTCTCAGGTCTTGAGATCGATCCGCGCCTCGAAGTAGCCATTGCCAAAATGAGTGAGCTGGAGCGAGTTTTGGCTCGGCTTCCGGGCTTAGATTGCGGTGCCTGCGGGTCGCCAACTTGCCGTGCCCATGCAGAAGATGTTGTGTGCGGGAATGCATCTGAAGTAGATTGCGTGTTCAAGCTGAGAGAGGCCATGGAAGAGGTGGCCGAGGAGCTCCTCAGATTGGCCAAGACGGATCTTCCGTCGCTGCAGAGGAGGAACGACAAGTGACTGTTCGGGAGATAGCTGCCGTTTTGGGAATGAAATGCGTGGCGGGA
>DUWJ01000340.1 GCA_012842765.1 Bacillota bacterium
AGCGCCATCGTGAGTATAGAGCTCGAGTCCCGCCCTTTCCTGACTGATTTGCACGCCTATGCCTCGCGCCTTGGCCTGCCATTCGGTCAGCGGGGACAGGCCGAACCTGCCGTCACCTAATATCAGACGCATTCCAGGAGCACTGTATTCGACAACCCCTCCCGTATCTGATAGATCAAAGCGTAGTCTGTCATTGCCCCCGTGAGCAAGCGGGCCTGCCCCGGCCACTTTGAGCTGCGCCCGATTAGATGTCCCAAGCACACCTGCGCTCAGCTGGATCTTGAGGGGGAAATGGTGGTAGGCATCGGAATCGCTCAGCTTCTGCGGAAGCACCTTCACCCGAGCGCTGGCCGACGCCCAGTTCGACAGCAAATCCCGGTTTCCCGCTTTGACAAGTACTGTATGATCGAGGACCCTTCCAGGAGCGGCAGTCAAGATTACATGCACATCTATCGGAGTGCTCCCGCCCGGCTCCAAGCTGACCCAGGCAGGGTCGAGTTTGATGTACGCCCCCTGAATATCGCAGGTCGAGAGCTTCAAGTCCTCCACGACATTGCCTTGGTTGCTCAGGAGAAATGATGCTGTGTAAGCAGTGTCCACAACGTAGTCTGGCGCATTGACAAGGGTAACTCTGATACTCCTGACTTCGTTTACCAACACAGTGAACCGGATTTCTGAGGATTGACGATCGTTCATGCGCGGACATGTGTACCTCGCATGGACGAGGATTTCGTAGCTTCCGGCCAACACATTCTTGGGAATCATTGCCGATATGGGCAGAATTTCGGTTTCGCCCGGCGCCAGCCTGACCGTTTCATCTCCGAAGAACGCAAACCACGATTGAGGCAGTTCCGAACTGAGGTCAACATCTACCGCCTCCGCACTGTGGTTTTCAATCGCCACCACAATGGTAACAACACTGCCCGGATCTGCCTGAATCAATCTGTTGACAGGATGAATCGACAACGCGTCCGACTCTTCAGCGAATGCCCCAAAAGCGCAGACGGCGGAGAGTGCAACAGCAATCATCAGAAGTAGGCTGGCTCTCCTCACACCAGTCAAGGTACCGACACCTCCAGGCTGTACCGAACAGCCGCCACGTACTCGTCATGGTTGTCGGCCACTATAATCACCCTGTAGCTTCCGGGCTCGAGCGCGCCGAGCTCGACCGTTGCCCGAACGGACGTGTCAGGGTATATCTTGGCATTCTTGCCCTCAAGCCGTCCTATCTTCGTTCCGGTCTTGTCGTATACCTCAACCCATACAGACGGGTTGACCAACCGTTCGCCAGCGTTGGCCAGGTCTACGCTCAATGTAAGGGCGCCGGAAGATTCGATGCGTCTGAGTGCCGGGTTGCTGAAGACTACTTTTTTCTTGCCCGTAACGCCGATATTGGTTACTATCTGGATGCCGTATCTAAACTTCTGTTTCACTCCTAGGACAATCGCATTCTCGTCCTTCTTGTAAGGCTCGTCAATGTCGACCTCGTCTACACTGCCCAGCATCTCTGCCATCACCATACTCCAGTAAGTGCCGACGAGTCCGGTGTCGTTGGGTATCAGGATTCTGTAGGGGATGCTAATTCTGCATTTGGGCGGAATCTCTACAACAGACTGTCCCAGGCGAATCCAAGCTGCATTGGAGCGTCGAACAGTGCCAGGCTCTTCATAATATGTGTAGCCTTCTGCAGTAAACCGGTAATCTGTTTGATAAAGCTCCACCCTCTCGACCACATCGCCCAGATTTTCCAGTACTATGACCCCGCTATACTCCCCGCCTAGAGCAACCTCATGCATTTGAGTGAGGCCACTCAGCACGTTTACCGAGGCATGGGCGCTAGGTGGCATCATCACACAAAGCAGAACAGCCAGAGCCAAAGTAGTGGCACCTGCAACACATCTGCGATTTGGATATATCATGACAACATCGCTCCCTTCGCTTCAACCGTGCACAGAGACATCCTCCCTCTTCAGCCAGTACCCGCACAGGGCTGCCGATGGGAAAGGCCGAGGAAGAACCCC
>DUWJ01000341.1 GCA_012842765.1 Bacillota bacterium
GATTTTTGAATCGCTTTCTCGATCTTACCCAAAACCGATTTATCCCATGGCGTTACCACGAGCAAACGCGGTTCAGGCGCCGAAACGCTAGCTATCTGTGTCAGAGGTGTCGGAGTGTCATAATAGTCTACCACTATCCTATCCAGGAGGGCTGGATTGGCACGCCCGGTGCGGACTCCAGCAAAATCTCGACTTGTGGATTCGACCACTTCCTTCATCCGTTCCTCTGCCAGTTCTAGCTCGTCCTTGTACACACCTAGTCCCCCCCAATCCACGTCCCAACCGGCTCACCCATGAGCGCCCTTTTTATGTTCCCTTCGGTGAGCAAGTTGAAGACAACAATCGGTATCCCATTGTCCATGCAAAGCGAAGCTGCCGTGGAATCCATCACGCCAAGCTCGCGACTGATGACATCAATGAATGATAATTTCTCGTAAAACTTTGCTTCTGGATTCTTCAGCGGATCACGATCGTATACTCCATCGACCCTTTTCGCCATCAAGATCACATCCGCCTCTATCTCAGCCGCCCGCAAAGCCGCTGCGGTGTCAGTCGAGAAAAACGGATTTCCAGTACCCGCTCCGAAGATTACGATCCGGCCTTTCTCCAGATGACGTATGGCTCTGCGCCGTATGTATGGTTCAGCCACCTCGCGTATCTCTATGGCTGTTAGCACCCTCGTCGGTATTCCTGAATCCTCAAGGGCTTCCTGCAGCACTACGGAATTTATCACTGTAGCGAGCATGCCCGCATAGTCTGCACTGCTTCGATCCATGCCCATCCGACTTGCCTCAGATCCCCGCCAGATGTTACCTCCGCCAACAACTATAGCCAATTGCGTACCCAAGGCATACGCTTCCGAAACTTGGCCGGCTATCCATCTTACAGTGTCGATATCAACACCAAATCCCCGTTCTCCTGCAAGCGCCTCCCCGGACAGCTTCAGGACTACCCGGCTGTATTTGGGCCTTTCCAAGATTGTCACTCCCCGTTGGATTCTATGCGAACGCCAATTTTCCTTCTAAATCCGTTTCACACACCACGGCGGCTATGCGAAGGAGAGAACACCGGACGTGTTCTCTCCTCACCTGATTGACCTTATCAAAGCGCCTCTCCGCGTTCGAATCGGGCAAATCTTCTCACTGTGATGTTTTCACCCAAAGTCCCTATCGTCTCGCGAACGAGGTCACTCACGGATTTTTCCGGTTCACGGATGAAGGGTTGATCGAGAAGGCAAACTTCTTGATAGAACTTCTCCAGCTTGCCCTCTACGATTCTGTCAGCAACCTTCTCCGGCTTGCCCTCGTTAAGCGCCTGAGTTCGGTATATTTGACGTTCACGTTCGATCACATCTTCCGGCACTTCGTCGCGTGATACGTACAGCGGCCTTGAGGCAGCCACTTGCATGGCCAAATCCCGCGCCAGGGTGCGAAACTGATCGGTCTTAGCAACGAAATCCGTCTCACAATTGACCTCAATCAGCACGCCTATCCTGCCACCCATGTGGATGTAGGACTCAACTACACCCTCCGCAGTCTCCCTCCCGGCACGCTTTGACGCCGCAGCAAGGCCCTTCTCGCGAAGGAGTGTTACAGCCTTGTCAAAATCCCCATCGGTCTCGACAAGCGCCCTCTTGCAGTCCATCATCCCCGCGCCCGTACGTTCACGAAGCTCCTTTACCATGGATGCAGTGATTTCCATCAGCAGACGTCCCCCCGCGTTTACTCAGCGTCCTCGAATTCGTCGGCATCATCCGACTTTGCAGACGCTTGGAATTCCCCGTTGTTGCCATCCGCGCTGAATCCCTCATCTTGTTCTTCCTCGGCAAGAGCCTGATCCAAGCCTTCACGGCCTTCGATAACAGCATCGGCGATCTTGGATGTAAGAAGCCTTACAGCACGAATCGCATCATCGTTGCCTGGGATCACGTAGTCCACCTCGTCAGGATCGCAGTTGGTATCGACGATCGCAATGATCGGGATATCGAGCCTTCTGGCTTCAGCCACTGCAATCCTCTCCTTGCGAGGATCCACAACAAACACAGCACTGGGGAGTTGCTTCATGTCACGTATTCCAATCAGACGCTTCTGCAACTTAGTCCTTTCGGCAATAAGCTTTTGGACTTCCTTTTTGGGCAGCGCGTCAAAGGAACCGTCCTCTTCCATCTGCTCAAGCTTCTTCATCCACTCCACGCGTTTGCGCATGGTGGCGAAGTTAGTAAGCATCCCGCCTAGCCAGCGCTCATTCACCCAATACATTCCACACCGCTGAGCTTCTTCAGCGATCGTATCGCGTGCCTGCTTCTTCGTGCCCACGAAAAGCACCGTTCCGCCGTCCTGTACGGTTTCACGGACGAAATCATAAGCCTCGTCCAGTTTTCTCACAGTCTGCTGGAGGTCGATGATGTAGATGCCATTTCGCGAAGTGAAGATGTAAGGCTTCATCTTAGGATTCCAGCGCCTTGTCTGGTGTCCAAAATGTACGCCTGCTTCGAGCAGTTGCTTCATAGTCACCACTGCCATGCCAATCACCTCCTCCCGCAGCGGTTTCCCCTCCGACCTCATCATCCCGGAGTTCCACCAGACGCCCACCTGGCGCCCAGCACCGCCAACCCCGATCATAAGGTCGTGTGTAGTCGCACAGCGGTTAGTATATCACACGCTGAAGCGGCCTGCAATCTCGCCACAAGGGCGCATCACACAGTGCACGAGCAACCTGTTGCCTTGCCATTTTCGTTTGCAACAGCAACAACGTCTCCTTTTGTCACGTAAGCAGCCAGGACTTGACCCTCCCACTTACTGCAGCCCAAACCTAACGAGCGCGCAGCCTATCAAGTTCGTCGAATAATTTGTCATTGAGGACCCGTATGTATGTGCCCTTCATCCCGAGCGAGCGCGATTCGATCACGCCGGCACTCTCGAACTTGCGCAGCGCATTGACGATTACAGACCTCGTTATGCCCACTCTGTCAGCGATTTTGGAGGCCACGAGAAGCCCTTCATCGCCGGCAAGTTCGTCAAAGATGTGCTCGACCGCCTCCTGTTCTGAATACGAGAGCGTTTCGAGGGCCATCTGCACAGCTGCGCGCTTTCTCGCCTCTTCCTCGGCCTTCTCACTTCTTGACCTGTAGATTTCCATTCCTATGAATGTTGCGCCATATTCAGCGAGCATTATGTCGTTTTCGCCGAGTTCGCCGTCGGACTTCGAAAGAAGCAACGTTCCGACTCGCTCACCCCCGCCATATATCGGAGCGACAGTCAAGCGACACGATTCTGACGATCCCCCCAACATCTCATTGCAGAACGCGCGCATCCCATTACTGGGCCTGCGATTCGCGGCTGTCTCAAATATCGCGAGAAACTCTTCATTCACCTTCTGTGGCACGTAGCCGTTCCCAAGGATTTCGGAATCCAATACTTCAAAATCATCGTCAGTCAGGTGGGGCAGAGAATGGCCCAATATCTTCCCATTTTTCGCAACAACAAAGGCCTGGCCTGACACGGCCTCTGCAAGCGCGTGGGCAATCTCCTCGAAACGTCCTGCATGTCCTGGGGAACTCTGGATCAGCCTGCCTAGCTTCCGTGTGCGCTCCAGTAGTGAGTTCACTTTGAGACCTCCTCTCACCAACCACGGACGCATGTCCGTGCGCTTCAGATTAGGAGCAAGTTATGCTCTTTTATCTTGTCCAAACATTTGCGTTTCATCACACACGCCATCTGCCGGCGCTACAGAATGTAGTCCGAAAGATCGCTCTCAGTAACCAACTGCTCCAGCCTGGACCGCACATAGTCGGCATCTACCACAACCCTCTCTGAATGCTCCGGCGCGTTGAAAGATACCTCCTCCAGCACCTTTTCGAGAATCGTATGGAGCCTTCGGGCACCTATATTCTCACTGCTGGAATTGACCTCGTCGGCAATTCTAGCTATCTCTTCAACCCCATCATCCGTAAACACCAAATCGACCCCGTCAGTAGCAAGAAGAGCCACGTATTGCTTGGTCAGAGCGTTCTTCGGCTCAGTCAGTATTCTCACAAAATCATCTTTGGTGAGGCTTGAAAGCTCCACCCTTATTGGAAATCTCCCTTGCAGCTCCGGAATGAGATCAGAAGGTTTCGACATGTGAAAAGCGCCAGCCGCAATAAACAACATGTGCCCTGTCTTTACAGGCCCGTATTTCGTCTGGACAGTCGACCCCTCCACTATAGGCAGGATATCTCTCTGAACGCCTTCACGGGACACATCGGGCCCTGCGCCCTGCCCTTTGACGGCGATCTTATCGATCTCGTCGATGAATACTATGCCGCTCTGTTCCGCACGGGCGATAGCCTCTTCAGCAACCTCATCCATGTCAATGAGCTTCGCGGCCTCCTCGGTAATGAGGATTTTTCGAGCTTCACAAACAGGCAATTTTCTGCGGCGGCGGCGCGGAGGCAACATCTCGCCCATGAGGTCCTGAAGGTTTATCCCCATCTCTTCCACTCCGGCCCCGGAAAAGATCTCTATCATCCCGCCCTGTACGTCATCGATCTCGATCTCAATGATCACATCTTCCAGTTCGCCCCTTCTCAGGCGTTCCCTCGTCTCTTCCCTGCGCGCCCGTGCGCTGGCCAGTTTCGACTCAAACATCCGGTCATCCTGCGGCTGCCCGACAGGCATGCCCCAGAGGGCGGCAAACGGGTTGGCCTGAGAACGATCGCGAGTCGGCAACGGCGCTAAGGCATCCAGCAGACGCTCCTCGCCCAGTATTTTCGCTTGCTCCTGCACGCCCGACATCTTATCTGCTTTTACCATCCTCACTGAAGTCTCTACGAGCTCCCGCACAATGCTGTCGACATCGCGTCCAACATATCCGACTTCAGTAAACTTCGTCGCCTCCACCTTCACGAAAGGAGCGTTGACGAGCCGAGCCAAGCGTCTGGCTATTTCGGTTTTCCCTACTCCAGTGGGGCCGATCATCAGTATATTCTTGGGTATTATGTCGTCCTGCATTTCCGGAGCCAACGCCAGCCTGCGTTGCCGGTTTCGCAGCGCAATGGCCACGGCCTTCTTAGCGGAGGCCTGCCCTACTATGTATTTGTCGAGTTCGCGCACGATCGCGCGAGGAGTTAGGTCCTGCATTACAACGCCTCCCGACTACAATTCCTCTATGTTGATCTTTCCGTTCGTGTATATGCAAATCTCGGATGCGATCTCCAGCGACTTGCGGACTATCTCCACAGCCTCAAGGTCTGTATTCCTGAGAAGAGCCCTTCCCGCAGCCAAGGCATATGGGCCTCCGGAGCCCACGGCGGTGATGGCGTCATCCGGTTCCAGGACCTCGCCATTTCCTGAAAGTAGCAGTATCCTGTTTCCGTCAGTGACTATCATCATAGCCTCCAACCTTCTCAAGACCCGGTCTGTGCGCCACTCCCGGCCAAGGTCGCTCGCTGCCCGAACAAGGTTACCCTTGTATTCAGAGAGCTTGCCTTCAAAGCGCTCAAGAAGCGCCATAGAGTCAGAAGCCGAACCGGCGAAACCAGCCAGCACATTCCAGTCAGACAGTTTCCGGATCTTGCGGGCCCCGTGTTTGACGACGGTATCCCCCAAGGTTACCTGGCCGTCGGAACCCATGGCGCACTTCCCATCACGAATGACGGCTACAACGGTCGTGCCAGTCATCCTTATTGAATCTGATTCATTCATTCTGTCTGAAGCCTCCTAATGAACTGAAAAAAGAACCTATGCCCTCGGATGGGTCTTGTTGTATACCCTGTATAGCCTCTCTTTCGAGACACTCGTGTAAATCTGCGTAGTCGAAATGTCGGCGTGCCCGAGAAGCTCCTGGACCGCGCGGAGGTCTGCCCCTGAATCAGTCAGATGAGTTGCAAACGAGTGGCGCATTGAATGGGGGGTCGCCGTCTGCGGAAGTCCTGCCTCCATCAAGCGCTTTTTCATCATCCGCTCGACTGAACGCCCTGAAAGCCTCCCCCCGCCTCTGTTCAGAAAAAGCGCCGTCTCTTCGCTGTTGGACGCAAGGTGAGGTCGGGCATTGGCTATGTAGTCATCAAGCGCCCGCACCGCCGGTTGTCCCACGGGAGCTATCCGTTCCTTAGCGCCCTTTCCGAAAACGCGAACAGTCCCTGACGAGGCATTGTAATCTTTAACATCCAGTCCCACCAGTTCTGCCAATCTTATCCCAGACGAATACAACAGCTCGAGGATGGCCCGATCCCGGATATCAAGCGGGGAACCGTCGCCACAGACGGATATCAGGCGCTCCACCTCTTGCTGCGACAGTGTCCGAGGCAGCCTCCTAGGGCGCCTGACCTGCGACATGGCGACAGTAGGGTTCGATTCGATAACGCCCTCCCGCGCAAGGAACTTCAAGTATGACCTGATAGCGCTCATCTTCCTAGATATGCTGCTATGGGCAAGCCCACGGGATTGGAGTGTAGCAAGATACTTCCTGAGCATGCTCAGCTGATAAGCATCGACTCCTGTGCCTGCAATCCCCTGCCACGTCCCGCTCTTTTCGCAGAAGGATATGAATTGCCCAACATCCCTAATGTATGCATCCACCGTCCTAGGAGACAAGTTGCGTTCTGCCTCCAGGTAACGAGCAAAATCGTCTAAATAGTCCAAGAGAATCCACTCCACAGCCGTCCCGGCAAAATCGCGCTCCGCCGACACGGAACCCGACATGACGGAGAATAGGTTATTCTCAAGCCTGGGCCGGGATTGCAATACTTGAGGCCAGCGCGCCTAACAGCCGCCCCTCAACGAACCTGCAAAATCATGCAAAGACTGCCTCGCCAAAGCAACCTTCCACATCCGTCTCTCATTCTTCTTGAGCGCTCTCGGAGGCTCTGGGAGCAGACCAAAGTTGACATTCATCGGCTGATACCTGCCTTTGCACGGAGTAGAAACGTAAGAACAGAGCGAACCGATGGCAGTCTTGCTCGGGAACGTCAATGGATCCTTTCCCATGGCCAATCTGCCCGCATTCATCCCGCACACAAGACCCGTCGCAACAGATTCCATGTAACCCTCCACCCCTGTGATCTGGCCCGCCATGAAGATCCGCTCACTTTCTGTGAGTTGAAGGGTTGCGCTCAGGTGTTCAGGTCCGTTCACAAAGGTGTTCCTGTGCATCATCCCATAACGGACAAACTCCGCCTCTTCGAGGCCTGGTATCATCCGGAAAACACGACTCTGCTCCCCTTGTTTGAGCCTTGTCTGAAACCCGACCATGTTAAAGAGGGAGCCCGGCACATTCTCCCTGCGCAACTGGACAACAGCATAAGGTCGCCTACCGGTGCGAGGATCGACAAGGCCAACCGGTTTCAAAGGGCCGTAGCGCAGAGTGTCACGGCCCCGTCTGGCAATCTCCTCGATTGGCATACACCCCTCAAACAGCTGGAGAGATTCGAACTCATGCATCTCTGCTGTCTCAGCTTCAATCAAATTTTCCCAAAACCACTCGTATTCTTCCCTGTTCATGGCACAGTTCGCGTAATCCGAATCACCCCTGCCGTATCTTGATGCCCAATATGCACGTGACCAATTTACAGAATGACCGCTTATTATGGGAGCCATAGCGTCAAAAAAGTAAAGGTGGTCGGTGCCGAGCAACGATGCGATTTCTTCCGAGAAAGCCGGGGACGTGAGGGGGCCAGTGGCAATAACCACCACGCCCTCCCGAGGCACCCTGACAACTTCCTCCCGGATCACCTCTATATTCGGCGCCGCCTCGAGCTCCTTTGTAACTAGAGCACTGAAAAGCCCCCTGTCAACCGCGAGAGCCTGTCCTGCAGGAACACGTGTCCTGTCGGCGCAATGCATTATAATGGAGCCTAATGCCCGAAGCTCCTCTTTGAGCAATCCGGGAGCGGTACCCTCTCGATCAGACCCGAGAGAGTTGCTGCAGACGAGTTCGGCGAAATTTCCAGTGGAATGTGCAGGAGTTGACACGATTGGGCGCATCTCATACAACTTGACATCCGCGCCCATCTGCGAAGCCTGCCAAGCGGCTTCACTCCCTGCAAGGCCGGCGCCGATAATGATAACCTCATTCTGCAACCCCGGTCCCTCCCTGTTGTGCGCCACTGCCGGAGTCTGCGGCCTCCTTCCATGTATGCCCACATTCGGCATCAGCGCATTTGTAGATCATCTCGTCCTTCCTCTGCCTCACAGTGGTAAACGAGCCGCACATCGGGCAACTAACCTTCGACGGGCGATTCCACGCCACGAAATTGCAATTGGGATAGTTGGAACAACCATAGAAAGTTCGTCCCTTCTTGCTCCTCCGTTCGACTACATCCCCGCCGCATTTCGGGCACTTCACGTCCAGCTTCTTCACTATGCTCCGCCTATACGTGCATTTAGGATACATGGGGCAAGCAATGAACTTGCCATAACGTCCGCTTTTTATGACTAGCTCGGCGCCGCATTCGGGGCATGCCTCGCCGATAGGCTCGTCTTCGATCACAACCTTCTCGGCGAGTTCTTCAGCTTCGGCAAGTTTCTGCGCAAATGGCTTATAGAACTCGTCAGTGACGCTGACCCAATCAGCTTCGTTCTCCTCTATGCTGTCTAGCTTTTCCTCCATCTTTGCTGTAAACTCCAAGTCCACCACAGAAGGAAAATACTCGCTCAAGAGATCGCAAACAGCAAACCCGACCTCAGTTGGGACGAAACGTTTCTTGTCAAGCGTCGCGTAGTCCCTTTTTCGCAAAGTATCAATTATCGGCGCATAAGTGCTTGGGCGCCCAATGCCGTGTTTTTCCAGTTCCTTGATCAAAGTGGCCTCAGTATACCGTGGCGGAGGCTGCGTAAAATGCTGCTCTGGGAGGAGCTGCACCAGATCGAGCCGCTGCCCGACTTCGAGGGCGGGAAGCTGGCGCTTGTCATCGTTCTTAGAACTTTCATCATCACGGCCCTCCGTGTAGATCACGGTGAATCCGTCGAACTTCACCTTCTGGCCTGTTGCGCGGAATCTGTGCTCGCCCGCAGATATGTCGACTGACGTGATCTCGTTAACAGCATCCGACATCTGGCTGGCCATGAACCTTGACCAGATGAGAGTATACAGCCTGAGCTGGTCACGGCCTAGGCTTCCCTTGAGGCTTTCTGGCGTGCGCTCCACGGACGTAGGCCTGATAGCCTCGTGGGCATCCTGTGCCCCTTTTCTGGAGGCATAAACTCTCGGAGATTTCGGAACATACTTCGCTCCCCACGTCTTGCGCACGTAATCTCTGGCAGCTGCCTGCGCCTCCTGGGCTACCCTAGTGGAATCTGTGCGCATGTACGTGATAAGCGCCACATGCCCCTCTCCGGCAACTTCGACGCCTTCATAAAGCGCCTGGGCATTTGACATAGTGCGTTTGCCTGAAAACCCCAGTTTTCTGAATGCCTCTTGCTGCAGCGTGCTTGTGATGAAGGGAGGCGCCGGCTTTCTGGCCTGGTCTCTAACGTTTATCGACCCTACTACGTAATCGGCTCCCTCCAAATCAGCAATGACCGCATCTACCTCTTCCTTCGAAAGACGCTTGTCTTCTTCGGGAATGAACCTCGCCTCAAAGCTGCGGCCTCTGGGCTTTGGAGAAAGCTCGGCACCGAGAGTCCAGTACTCCTCTGACTCGAAGGCCTCTATCTCGCGCTCGCGATCACATATTATCTTCAGAGCAGATGACTGAACGCGACCGGCCGAAAGCCCAGGGCGAACCTTCTTCCAAAGGAAAGGGCTGAGCTTGTATCCAACAAGCCTGTCAAGCACGCGCCTAGCCTGCTGCGCCTCAACTCTGCCCATGTCGATTGGGCGTGGGGCCTTTATCGCGTTCTTGACAGCGTTCTCAGTAATCTCGTTAAACTCGATCCGGCAATCTGATTCCGGATCCACGCCAAGTATGTAGGCTAGATGCCACGAAATAGCCTCTCCCTCACGATCAGGGTCTGTGGCCAAGAGTATCCTGTCTGCCTTTTTCGCGGACTCCTTCA
>DUWJ01000342.1 GCA_012842765.1 Bacillota bacterium
GGTGCTGGCACACGATTGCCCGGAGGACGGCATTTCACGACATTCCCTATGAAAACGTCTTCGCGTTTCAAGCCCATCGATGCAATGAGCTTGTCCAAAACCCTTCCCGCAGCTCCCACAAACGGCCTCCCTTGCGCATCCTCGTCGGCGCCTGGTCCCTCACCAACGAACATTATTCGCGCATGCGGATTCCCTTCTCCAGGAACTGCATTCTTCCGCATACCACCCAGCTTGCAGCGTCTACACTCTTTTGCCTCGTGCGCGACTGCATCAAGATCCGGCAGGTCGGGGGCCCTGACAACACTCGTTTCCCACAGCCCCTTTGGATGAGCGGATAAAGGTACAGCCACAGGAGCGCTTATGTGAGCAGCTGCGGACCAGGACGGTATTGCCTGCGCAGTCGACTGATTCGACTCGGCTTCGGCGCTCCATAGGTTCATCTGTTCCACCATGGAATCTTCCGCATCACCATCTTCGAAGAGTATGAGTTGCTTCTCCTCTGTCATGACATCTCCCTCTTTCTATCCTGTACCAATTATGGCACATGTTTCGCAGGTCTTCCATGCTTGCCTTTGCGCTGAGCACTCAGCATTCCGGATCAACAAATTCCGGCGCGATTTGGTTTGACACTGCTGCGGCAATGCCATATACTATTGATGTGCTCTGAGGGGCGCAAGGTCGAGGTGTAGCGCAGTTTGGTAGCGCGCTTGGTTCGGGACCAAGAGGCCCCGGGTTCAAATCCCGGCACCTCGACCATTCTTATGCCTCGGCTCGCAGCAGTACGTGCGAGAGTGGCGGAACGGCAGACGCATCAGACTTAGGATCTGACGGGTAAAACCGTGAGGGTTCAAATCCCTCCTCTCGCACCATGTTCAACACAAACTCCCCTAGACTGCATCAGCCTTAAGATGGCCTATTGCAGTTTTTTCATTTACAGCAGGCATATGATTGGCCAAACCGAGTTTTCCAATTGTGACGGGAACGCCGCTTTATCGGCGAAGGAGTGATTAACTAATGCTAAAAGAGTTCCAAGAATTCGCGGTAAAGGGCAATGTAATCGACATGGCTGTAGGAATAATCATCGGAGGCGCCTTCGGAAAAATCGTATCGTCTCTGGTAAATGACATAATCATGCCGCCCATAGGCC
The DNA here is from genome assembly GCA_012842765.1 of Bacillota bacterium. Taxonomy (GTDB): domain Bacteria; phylum Bacillota; class DTU025; order DTU025; family DTU025; genus UBA10085. Next base: position 1,148 of record DUWJ01000342.1, read on the forward strand.
TTCTTGTAGGAAAGGTCGATTTCTCTAACCTCTTCATTGACTTGTCTGGCAACGGATACGCCACTTTGGCGCAGGCGAACGAGGCCGGCGCCCCCACCATCAACTACGGGCTGTTCATAAACAACGTCATCGATTTCCTTGTAGTCGCCTTTTCGCTCTTTCTAATCGTGAGATGGATTAACACTCTCCGGGCAACAGCCGCTGCGGCCATTGAAAACGAAGAAGCGCCATGTGCATCTGCGCCTTCCACAAAAGAGTGCCCATACTGTCTGTCGGAGATACCAGTCAAAGCTATTCGGTGCGCCCACTGCACTTCAGACCTTTCTGATGGGCGATAATCGTGGCCGGTCAAGAGGTTGCCATCCCCGCAAACAATAATGCCCCGGAGCGTGCGCTCAGGGGCATTATTGTCATTCGCATGCCTCAAGCTTATCTCGGACTACGGTGTCATGCACCTAACATTATTACTCATACACCGGCGGCGCCTTCAGTACACCCATCCTGTCAAACGGATAGTAGCGAACGCAGGCTCTGCCGACTATACGGTTGACCCGGAGAAATCCCACGCTTCCCCTACTGTCATCGGAGTTATTGCGGTTGTCGCCGAGGACAAAAACGTGATCTTCAGGGAC
>DUWJ01000343.1 GCA_012842765.1 Bacillota bacterium
GACCTCTTCTCCATCATGTTCTCGTATGTCGGCGATACGGACGGACTGCAATAACCACACCTCCGGATGACCTCATCTTCATCAAGATGTTTCCATAGTAACTACTATTATAATTGCCCAGCCAACGTTTCTCAACCACAGCCCAATTACGGATCGGATCTGTCCTCCCCGCCGGACGGGTCACATCTGTACGCGACGTCCAGGTAGGCGTATGCGGCAAAGGACTGAGCAGCCGCGAATATGTGACCGTGAAGCGCCTGACCATTTCCACTATAGAGTATCAGCCTTGCCCCAGCTAATACGCGGTCTGCGGTGAAGCATAGAACTCTCTCCTCCCTACCCCGATCCCAAAACAGACGCGGGCCTCTGCTAAAGAACATGACCGTTTTTCTTGGGCCTACCGGCGCAATGTCTTTCATCCCTCTGCAATAAGCATATGTTAAAGGACCCGAGGCCGTCGTCTGGCATGGTACTGCCGCGTGCACCCATCAAGCTTGCTAGCTTATAGTAGTATTTTACATGTTGCGTGCCGGGCCGGGCGGCGCATTGAACAGAGCTAGGGCAACAACATGGTGCATGCGGCAAGACACTGCTGAATCATGGATCCTACTGGCTTCAACACGTCCCTACCTCAGACGCACTGATCGACTCGGCCCTGCCACACGAAATGTGGCACCACATCCAAACATCCACATGGAGTTTCGGATATGAGCAGGGTCGGGGAGTCTAAACCCCGACCCTGCTCTGCCGTGCTGCTATATTTTTGGGCAACCGTCTCGTGCTAAAGAATCAGTTGCCTATATGCCAAATCTCCAAACGCAACCGTACGTAGTCGATGTATTCAATTCCAAAGACCAGACCCGTCGTGATGCTGTAATCCTCTACAGTTACCCTCACCCTGAACGGATACTGAATCCTTTCATATACCCTTCCGGGCCAGGGCGCATCAGGCCCACTCGGGTTGATCTGCATGAATTCCACTGGCCCCACTGCATTCGCAGTGATGCTTCCTGTCACTCTCGACAGCATGCCGAGGATCGGGTCTGCGTTGATGACCACCTTGCCCGTAGAACCTCTAAAAGTGAACGTCTCAGTGAACGGCCCGGTTTGAGGCCATTTTACCAGCATGCTCTTGTTTACAAGCTGAACCTCGTCGCCCCAATCGGATGACGTAGGCAGCTTCACAAGTGTCGCATCTATTCGGTATGGATTTGGCGAGTTCACCGTGATCTGGCGCGAATACGTATAGTAGTTCTTCTTCATTATCGCAATGTCATGCACGCCATAGCTCACGCCCGTAATCGTCAGCGGCGTGGTCCCCTGGTCTACCCCGTCCAGAAAAACGGTTGCCCCCGACGGCTTAGAGGTAATGCTCAGCGTTCCGTATTTCACCGACGGTGGTGGCGGCGGCGGCGTTACAACACTCCCCACTGTAAATGTTGCGACCGCCGACGACCAATCTTGGCCGAAGTTGGGGGTAATCGAAATCGACTTCACCTCAAACATGAACCTGTCTGCGGATATATTGACATTTAGCTGTGGCCCGAATGAACCCTGCTCAAGTGAACGCCTTAGCCATTCAACGTCGCGTATCTGCGATGGCGTGGCGATCAGTACGAGCTGCTCAACTCCTGCAGGACCGCCAATGGTCAGGTTATATCTGGAGTTGTCAGGCAAGGAGTATGTCTGACCTGCCCGTTTGTAGTTGTATTCTGAGTATATGTTGGGGAATATCAGGCTCACGTTGCCGACGGTATCGATGTCAAAAATGTAGATATACGCATCTTTGCTCGTCCTGAAGTAGACATTCAGCCTTTCCCCCGGATTATACTGCGACTTGTCAGTCCAAATGCTGGTCTGATAGGGGGGATTCGGGTTGATGATTATGCTCTTCACATCATACTCCGCCAGAGCAGACTCGCTCGAGATCATGGACACAACCATAACCATAATTAGGCTTACAGCCAAAAGACTGCACCTCTTGATCTTGGTCGACACCGCAAGTCGTCCTCCTCTCGGAAAAAGTAGCCTACGATTCTTCGTACTCGGCCCCGGCAATCATGTAATTTGGGGCCTCTTTCGTAATATGCACGTCATGTGGGTGGCTTTCCCTAAGGCCTGCGTTGGTTATCCGCACAAACGTGGCCTTCTCCCTGAGTTCCTCAAGATTCGCAGCCCCCACATATCCCATTCCTGCCTTCACACCGCCCACTAGCTGAAAAACAGTGTCAGAAACAGATCCCTTGTAGGGCACCCGCCCCTCTATTCCTTCCGGGACAAGCTTCTTTGCACCCTCCTGGAAGTATCTATCGCTCGATCCAGCCTTCATCGCGCTTATAGAACCCATTCCTCGATAAACCTTGAAGCTTCTCCCCTTGTAGATCTCTGTATCGCCAGGACTCTCATCGGTCCCTGCGAGGAGTTGCCCAACCATGACCACATGCGCTCCCGCAGCCAGTGCTTTAGTCATGTCTCCGGAGAACTTGACACCACCGTCAGCGACTATCCTGATTCCAGCTTCCGCGGCTGCAGCGGCACACTCGAGAATCGCCGAGAATTGCGGGACTCCGACCCCTGCCACTACACGTGTAGTGCAGATGGAGCCGGGCCCGATACCCACTTTGACACAGTTCGCGCCTGCCTCTGCTAATGCTTTGACGCCGTCACCAGTAGCAACGTTCCCTGCCATGATGTCGATATCTCCGAAATTGGCTCTGATAGCCTTCACCGTCTCGATGACGCCCCTAGAATGTCCGTGGGCTGTATCGACAACTATCATGTCCGCGCCAGCATCGATGAGAGCAGCAACCCTATCCATGGTGCCAACAGAGACCCCCACGGCAGCCCCTACGCGAAGTCTCCCGTGTTCATCTTTGGCTGCGTTGGGGTATTTTCGCGTCTTCTTGATGTCCTTGATGGTAATGAGCCCTTTCAACTTGAACTCCTCGTCAACCAGTGGCAGCTTCTCGACTTTGTGCACCTTGAGTATCTCGATAGCCTCATCGACAGTAGTCCCCACGGGCGCGGTGATCAAACCATCTTTGGTCATAACGTTGGACACCGGCTGATCATAATCGGTCTCAAATCTCAGATCCCGGTTGGTAAGTATCCCGACGAGTGTACCGTCTTCAGTTATTGGGACGCCCGAGATATGATAACGTTCCATAATCTCAAGTGCCTCTCTTACTGAGGCTTCAGGCGAAAGGAATATCGGATCGACAATGATGCCGTGTTCTGAGCGTTTCACCTTGTCAACCTCGAGGGCCTGCTCTTCAATGGACATGTTTTTGTGAATTATGCCCATTCCGCCTTCACGGGCAAGGGCGACGGCCATTCGAGCCTCTGTCACAGTATCCATGGCCGCCGACATCAGCGGAATATTGAGCATGATCTTATCAGTAATCTCGGTCCTAACATCTACATTGGCTGGAAGGACTTCTGAGATGCCCGGGACAAGCAAAACGTCGTCAAAGGCGAGAGCCTCCCTGATCTTGTCTGGGTTATGCATGTCGTAATCTACCTCCGGAGCATAAGTATTTAGTCAAGGCAACCCTGAATCAGACATCAATGGATTAATCAAAAGCCCGTGCGCCCCGTTCCCTGGAACGCACGGACCAAACGACCTCCTCATGCCGCACGCATTAGCAGTCCGAACGCGCCTCGGCATCGGGCTTGCCCGCACAATCTTCAAGCTTCAGATGAAGCTCTTTCCATTGTTTCGGGTCTATCTCGTTCGGGCAGTCGTCCACCAGAGAAACGCCTGCGGCATTCTGAGGAAAAGCGATGACATCGCGCAGACTTTCAAGTCCAAGCATAACAGCTAGGAGCCTGTCGAAACCGATGGCGAATCCGCCATGGATTGGGCCGCCGTATTGGTACGCGCGAAGCAGGAATCCGAACTTCTCCTCTGCCTCCTCGGGAGTAACCCCGATGACGTTCATGACCCTCTTCTGTATAGCGGGATCGTTAATCCTGATGCTTCCACTCCCGAGCTCTGTGCCATTGAGAACCAGATCATACTGGCGACCCTTGACAGAAGCGGGATCTGACTCGAGCAACTCGAGGTCTCCCTCCCGCGGCATGGTGAATATATGATGCATCGGATCCCATCGGCCATCATCTGGATTCCATTCAAATAGCGGAAAATCTGTAACCCAAAGGAGTTTGTAATCACCCTTCGGGATAAGGCCGAGCTCCTTACCGAGATATCGCCGCAAATGCCCCAGAGCCGTGGCAGACACCTCAGGGGTATCGGCTATGATCAGTATGAGGTCTCCATCGGCGCTGCCCAGCCTCGATGCGATCTCACCGAGGGTGTCAGAGGATATATGCTTGGCAACGCTTCCTTGGATCTCGCCCCCTTCGACTTTGAGGGTAATTAGCCCCTTCGCACGATAGATCCGAGCCAGTTCAGTAAGGTCGTCTATCTGCTTGCGCGAAAAGCCTGCACAACCAGGGGCAGAGATTCCTCGGACGCGACCCCCTGTGGCACACACACTCTTGAATATGCCGAATTCCGAATCCGCCACGAGATCCGTGAGATCTACGAGCTCCATCCCGAACCTCATGTCCGGTTTGTCAGATCCGAACCTCTCCATGGCCTCGTCATACGTCATCCTGAGGAATGGTCCTTTGACGTCTGCCCCGATCGCCCCTTTGAATGCTGCGGATATGATGCCCTCAACTACCGAAAACACGTCTTCTTCATCGCAAAAACTCATCTCTATATCGATCTGACTGTGCACTAACTGCCTGTCAGCCCGCTGGTCTTCATCGCGGAAACACGGAGCGATCTGGAAATAGCGATCAAATCCCGCTATCATGAGCAATTGCTTATACAACTGAGGGCTCTGCGGAAGTGCATAGAACTTACCAGGGAAATTCCTGCTTGGCACTACAAAGTCGCGCGCTCCCTCCGGAGTGCTCCGCACCAACAGCGGTGTCTGAATTTCAAGAAAGCCCTGGGCCGAAAGATAGTTCCGGACAGCCATGGCAGCGCGGTGACGCGCCATCATGTTTGCCTGCAGCGAGGGACGCCTCAGGTCAATGTATCTGTATCTCAACCTGACCTCTTCGTTGGCCAAGTTCTCATCTGACACTTCCATAGGAAGCACCGGGGCAGCATCCCCTATAATCTCTATATTACTGGCCATAACCTCGACATCACCGGTAGATATCGAAGGATTCTTTGTGCCTTCCGGCCTTTCTGAGACAATTCCCTCCACCCGGATCGCGCTTTCGCGGTGAATGCTCCTTGCGCGCTCCAAAATATCTTCTGAAAGATCGGGACTGACAACTACCTGCGTACGACCGTATCTGTCCCGAAGATCAACGAAGATCAATCCTCCGTGGTCGCGCACTGACTGAACCCATCCGCACAGCGCAACAGTCTCACCAACATTTCCTGCTGCAAGCTCGCCACAAGTATGAGTGCGAAGCACGTAACTCACCTCAAAACCCTCAATTACTTATTTCCACCCGCATCTACAGCTAATACGAATTTAATCCAATTATAGACCTGCGCCTGGACTCGTGCAACCAAGGCCGCCCCATCGTAACCCAGCCGGCCTGGCCTAAGGGCCCAGGATCTGGCCGACGCCGGCCTGTTTCAGTGCCGACAATGCCCGCCATTCAGTGACTATCACGGGATCCTCAAGACGGATAGCACCGCTTCCGGCAAGCAGGTCCAAATGCGGCCTAGGACGGAGCGCATCCTCCGGATCCGGACGCCCAAGAGCACCGGCTGTATACAGGTTCCTCGGGTTCCAGAGCATGAACTCGTATATGCCGCACTCGGCGGCTGCATCAATCTGTGCCCTAACTTCAGCGGCCGTATACCGATACCCTAGGGAAAAATCCTGCAGCCATGGTATTATCTTTGCCCGGCCGCCCGCCTTTGCAATCCTGTCTTGTGCATCGCTGAGGCTCCGTTTCACAGTCTCCCTCGGCGCCGCATCGGGATTCGCAATGCCGTACTCGCCCTTGCGGTAATGCGACGGATACACCATTGGCGCCAAATAGTCTACGTGCTTTGCCATCTCCTCCAGCTTTTGCCCGATGCCCATGTCTGATCGAGAAGAGCAGACTATCCCGAAAATGTCCGCGGTGATCACTACTTTGTATGGTTCAAGTTCCCGCCCGGCATAATCAAGGAAGTCGGAAATCACATCGACTCTGTTTTTGCCCTCAAGGTCTAGCCAATTGGTGCGGGCCAATCCAGCATCATCTGGGAACCTCACGTAGTCGAATTGTATTTCGCGGAAGCCGGCTCGCGCCGCCTCCCGGGCTATCGCGAGATTGTACTCCCACACCTCTTTCTTCCTAGGATCCGTCCACATCAAGCCTTGACTGTCGTGCCAGGGCACGCCCGAAGAATCCCGCACAGCAAGATCGGGACGGGCGGCCGCAAGTTGCGGGTCCTTGAACACGACCAGGCGAGCTATGGGATAAACCCCGCTATCGTAAAGCTCGTCAAGCAGGCGCCGAAGATCTGCGATCTTGCCTGTAGACGCTCCGATCTCTGTCGCAAGCGGCACGTCCGATCTATAGCTTATCACTCCAAGGTCGTCCTTTATCTCTATGACAATGGAATTCAGCTCCGTGTCGCACACAAGATCGACAAGCTGCTTCATCCGCGACCCGCTTCCAGCCGTCCAGCCAGTAGCATAAAGAGCCCTAACGCGCCTAGGCCTGTCGGGCTGCAGCGCTGCAAGGTCACGCTTGCAATCTGAAGGCACGGACTTGCTTCCATAATCGAGACCCGTCGGAAGATCTTCCGGCCATGTTACGGCAGCATTTTCTACTTCGGCCTGAAAAGCCCGGTTCAACCTTGATGACATGACTTCTGTGACGACAAAGTCAGTGATGGCACCGACTAGTATTGTCGAGAGTGCCAAGAATATGAAGATTATGGACAGCGCACGCGCTGGTTGAGGTTTCGCCTCCGGACGTGAATACATATACAGTGTATACTCTCCCTTCCACCCACCCGAGTTTTCATTCTACTCACAGCTTTCCGTTCCTTCTCGTCGGTGCAGGAACAGTGTGGATAATGTGTAATACTTCTTCTGGGGGTGACCTGCATGTCGACTGTTCTTTCCTGCGGATTGCTGCAAATGGATCCAGCCCA
>DUWJ01000344.1 GCA_012842765.1 Bacillota bacterium
CGTTTTCGAGGGTGATGCTTTTCGAGGCGAGCAAGACGGCGAAGATGACCGTCATCGAAAGAGCGCCAAGCCCCAGCCCAAAGGCTAGTTCCTTGCGATCCCTTGCGCAAAATCCCGCTCCTATGTCCTCAATACTCTTTCTGTCAATGAACCTCAAAGCTAAGAGGATCGCAAGGATTAAGGCGATGGAAGGGATCAACTGGCTTGCAAGCCCAAGGAGCTCGTCACCGGCAATCGTTTCCATCAAAAACTCCAGCCTCCCATCCGGAGCCAGGCCAGGAGGAATCTTCAGGGACAACATGGTCAGATCCCAGAGGACGCGAAAGAGCATTGCCGTTATCAATAATTCAAGGATCAATACGACAATGAGCCTCCATTCTGGCCTGAGCCGGCCATCCCCCATGATAAATAGCTTTTTCAAGGACAACCCCCCGTAGTCATCTGCAGTTTTCATGAATAGCCTCGGGAAAAGATCGCAGTCTACGTATTCAAGTAACAGGCCACGGCAGAGATAAAGCGGCTTTTGGATTTTCCCGTTTGAGGCGATGCACCACCAGCAAAGCCTAGTGCTCCCATAGAACCTGCGGACCGATATCTAACGTCATGGCCTCACTAAGCTCCTTCCCGCACTCCTCGAGCTGAAGACGGACAGCCCCGCCTCAGCTGTAGCGCCGATAGCGCACTCGAACACCGCCGGATCTCCCCCATCCCTATAGTGCCTGTCAGGCGCGGGCCGAGTATCATTGCATCAGCGAGCTCGCATACCTACATATTCCCTTGAGCTCCTCGACGGCGTTCCTCCGCACCCTCTCCATCCTGCTTCTGCGGCCAGGACCCGATGTCGAAGTTTTGGGTTGGTAGCGGATAAAGCTCTTGCCCGGACATCCCACACGTGTCGGCGGATGAGAAGACCAATGCCAATGTAAAGAGCAATCCCCCAACGCATGCAGCAGGCAACGGGAAGACCCGGTTCTTTAGACGTTCGATTCCATCAACCGCCAAGTGAGACACTGGCCCCTTCTCTAACGAGATGTCTGCGAATGAACTTCACGGCCCGTTCCAACGCATAGTCTGGATGAACCCAAAAGTCCGGAGAATACCCGACGCCGTCGTAATTGTGCATCTCGCTGTCGAGCCAGAACATCGTGGGTATTCTCACCTCGAAACCTGAATAGGGCAGAACAAGCATACCGGGATTTCCGCAAAGCAAAGCGCCTCGGGTGTTAGTTCCGATGATTACAACATTATCCAAGCTCCGCAGACGACGGACAAAAGCCTCCGTCGCGCTCCCGGCGTTGGAATCCACAAGTGCTACTATGAACGGGGCATCGCTGACATGCCCACCCTGCTCAATGCCTATGCGACGCCATCCGGGCCTATCTGGGTCCTCGGCATTCTTCCAGTATCTCCACAAAGCCTCGGCCTGGTCGGAAGACAACTCCTCCCCAAGCCTTTCCGAAAGCCCATTCAGGAGCAGAGCGATAGAGGTGTCAGTCGCCAACTCTGCTGTAAAAAAGTACGGGCCCACGTTCCCTTTCGTCAACCTTTGGCACCAAAGCATGCCGTAGATCGTCGATCCCCCGTGATTTGACCTAAGGTCAAGCAAGATAACATCCTCTTGTCGCAACTTCTCCGCGTCCTCCACAAACCTGTTGAGAGCCTTCCCTTCATCATGATCAGGATCGAAGCTGCGACAAGACACCAAGGGGAAACCCTCTATTTCTCCAAGCTCGTAGACCGCTCCGCCGTAATCCATGGAGATGATTGGCACCAGCCATGCAATCTCCCTGCTGCCGTCTGCGTATTCTATCTCACACATCAAATCAACCTGTTGCTCCGGGACGAGCATCCCAAGAACGTAGACGATGTTTCCATCTTCATCTATTGACGGTTTAAGAAAAGAAGACGGAGCTTGGCCACTGACTGAAGCAACGCGCTTGCCGCCATCGTTAATGAAAAAGCCGTCTTCATCCAGTGAAAACCGAAGATACGGACTGACTCTGAAAGTGCTCCATTCGCATAATGTCCTGCTTCCAAAAGCAAAATGGCCATCCTGGATGAACTTTAGGTTAGCTATGATGATCTGGGAATACTGCCAGAACGGAATATCATGGTAATGTCGGCCTATCTCATCCAGCATCCTCTCCCGCGCCGCGCAGAAGACTTCATCGCCACCAAAGAACTGATAGGCAGCATAACCATACTTCAGTGCGTGGAACAAGAGGTCTACCTCTTGCACAGCCCTTGCCGGACTGATCGACCATTCCTCCATGACACTCTCTCGGCCCGCAGCTGTGTCCCACCTGAGTGCGCTCGGATACGCCTCATCCTCGAAATCGCTGTATTCATACAGCATGCTTGAAAAACGCGCTAACAGATCCTCCCTAGATGCCTCGGAAAGCTCAGGCCTGTTCGCCTCCACGATAGCCCTCGCCTCCGGCGATAAGACTAATCGCGTCCTGGATGATGCTAACACAGGTTGAACAGGCGTCACAATGGCGATTACGCAGAATGCCATGAGAGCCTGGAATAGACGTGATTCGCGCAGGTGTAGGGGATTTCTCATGACCTCACCTCACGAAGAAATCATATGGATTCCGGATAATCGTTATTGCCGCATAATGCCTCCAGGTTCTTCTTCGCTCGTCTGCCCGAGGGCCCCATCGGCTTGCACCGACACTAGCTGCTTCTCGATGAACCTCACAGCCCTCTCCATCACAAAGTCAGGATGCACCCAGAAATCAGGAA
>DUWJ01000047.1 GCA_012842765.1 Bacillota bacterium
GAAGAAGAAGCAGATGTTGTGACGGTGATGACGGTCCACAAATCCAAGGGTTTGGAGTTCCCGGTCGTAATCGTTCCCGAGCTTAACCGAGGAACTGGGAGTTGGAACACGCCCATCTTCGAGTTTGCTGCAGACATGGGTATTGCCGTGCCGATCTCGCCTGAGATCCGATACCGTGACACGTCATTTGGAAGTCTGGTCGCGGACGAACTGGCCTGCGCTGAGAATGAAGAGAGCATGAGATGCCTCTATGTGGCCTCCACCCGTGCCTCCGACTATCTGGTGCTAACATCTACCCTTGAGGCGTCTGCCAATCTTATGTCGCTGGATGGAGCTCCTGAATGGTTGATGCCATATGGCCAGGCTGTTGTGGAGTCCTTCTTCGCGGCTGCGGGAGGAGATGTGGCCTCAGGATGTGGAGATGCTGAGGAGGTATTCGAGGCTGTTGTGGCGCTTGGGCCTGGCAGCGAAGCGTTGGTGCATGTGAGGATGCTTCCTCTTGCAGGCTACATGTGGGACAAGGGGGCAGAAGAGGCCGGAAAGGGGCCTTATGTTTCGGGGCTGGCGTTAGAGCCCGCCCAGGAGGCGGCAACAGTGCCAACAGGCTCAGCAGTGCTGCGAGCAGAGTCGGTCGCAGATCAGTTCAGGCTGGTTGGCCCTGTAAAGGTTGCTCCCGATCAGGATGATCCCGTTCAGGTGTCGGTTTCGGCTTTGATGTGCCTTGACAGGTGTCCCCGTTGGTACGTCTACGAGTACGTGCTCGGCCTTTCAAGGGTTCAGGGGAGCCTCGTCGCGCCATCGGTCGGGATGGAGATGGAGATGAGGCTCAATGCGGCTCAGCGCGGGTCGGTGGTCCACTCTGTATGTCAGTGGGCACGGAATGAAAATGAGGCTATGACTCTCCTCAAAAAGCAGCTAGGGGCGTACGGGCTTAGGGGTCGGGCGTTTGTGGAATCCGAAGAAGAGCTCTGGCCCTTGATACGCAATTACCTTGATAGCCCTGAAGCGTCGGCAGAAGGCAGGAGGGAGCAGGCGTTCCTGCTCGACCTGGGCGCCGCGGTTGTGTCGGGGATTGCAGACTACATAGCTGTTGATGAGTTCATGGTGGGCACCGTTGTTGACCTCAAGACGAACAGGCTCGATGACGAGGGCATCGATCTGGCCGCCCGTGACTACCGCACCCAGATGGATGCGTATGCCCTCGCAGTTCACAGGGGGTTGGGGGCGAAACGGGTCACTGCGGTTCTGAATTTTCTCCATCCCAACGTGCGTGTGGCACTTGAATACGGCCAGGAGGAATTTGCTGAGGCAGAGGAGAGACTGATTCGCCTTGCCGCGAGAACGGCGGATTGCAGATTGGAGTCGACGAAGCCTGAGTGGAGCCGCCACTGTAGGGTCTGTTACTACTCTAGGATGTGCTGGCCTGAAAGGGACGACGTAGACGCGGTGCAGCCTTTAGATGCGTGGCATGAGGTGGAGCCTGAGGTTGGGGATGATGACGGCTTCCTCGAGGCTGAATTGGGCGGAGAGGCAGAGTAAGGTGCGGGGTTAGATGAGTCCGTCAACATGGGCAGGGCATACGAAATCGGCTTTGAAGTCTTTGGCAAGTTCTGCTATGGCGTTTATGGGGTACATTGTTGGGCTTCTGGCGTGGCAGACGACAGGCTCCACCTGGATGTGCCCGATGCGCTGATCGATCTGCGTGGGGTACCATTGACCATCACATTACAAAACTGCATATTGCGGCCTTTGTCCCCGGGTTCTGTCGACAGCGGAACC
>DUWJ01000456.1 GCA_012842765.1 Bacillota bacterium
AACCAGTGCTGCGGCGGGGTAGACCACGAGGGAACTGCCTACTACGGCGAAAATGTCGGCGCTCTGGGCGATCTCCGCCGCTTCGGCCATTGCCGGCACAGGCTCCCCGAACCAGACCACGTGCGGCCTGAGTTGAGATCCTAGTTCGCATTTGTCTCCCCAGTCTAGTTCGGTGCCTTCTATGTCGTAGATCAGTGATGGGTCAGCTGTGGAACGCGATTTCTTCAGTTCGCCGTGGAGATGGAGCACCTTGGCGCTGCCTGCCCGCTCGTGGAGGTCGTCGATGTTCTGGGTGATTATATGTACGTCGAAGTCCTCATCGGCTCTAGCAAGCGCCAAATGGGCAGCGTTTGGCTTTGTGCGGTAGAGCTCCCTTCTCCGCTGGTTGTAGAAGTCGAGGACCAGTTTGGGATCACGACGCCATCCCTCCGGGGTCGCTACATCCATGACGTCGTATTCATACCAGAGACCGTCTGAATCTCGGAAAGTCCTTATTCCGCTCTCAGCACTGATACCAGCGCCAGTCAGAACCACAAGCTTTTTCATGCGTCGAATATCATTCCCTTCCTCCAAGCCAAACACCGTGTTTATTTCAGTGTCTGCCTTCCTGGGTGTGCCACCGAAGTGGCCCGGTGGCTGGCTCGAGTTTCCGTTGAAGGCTTCCACTACTTATTATACCAGTAGCCCCCAAGACGGGCAGATTGAGCGGCGTTGTCCCACACCACATGGTTGGTGATCTTCCCAGAGGTCGTGCTGAGGCGTAGACTATGGATTGGCCCGTTTGCCTGATTGGACTGGGGCTATCGCCTGGCCGAAATGACGAGACACCGCTACCTATAGGCAGTATCTGCTTCAAGCCGGTTCACGTATATCTTGCACGCAGCAACCCAAGCTCGACCGCCCTCCACCCCTACTTGGGCCACCAACTGCAAACAGGGATAGCGCATACGCGCCGGAACGCTGAAGGTATACACATCCCCCATGACGAATGCTACCTGAAACCGAGATCCACCGGAGGGATGATAAAGGTTATGCTCGTTCTTACACGGAAGGCCAAGCAGAGCATTATGATAGGTGATGGCATCGAGATCACCATCGTCGAAATCAAGGGCGATGCGGTGAAGTTAGCCATCGACGCCCCGCGTGACGTTCCCGTCCATCGCCGCGAGGTCTACGAGGAGATCCAGCGCGAGAACAGGGAGGCTTCTTCTGCGTCGGTGGAGGATGTAAGCGCCATCGACAAGCTTCTGGGAGGGAGGCCATAACCCTCACTTTTCTCACCGGGATTCAAATAGTACACTTGAACCATAAACTCCTTGCTGCATATGCCGATAACAATACCAGAGCCTGTTCTCTTGGCTCTCTGGTTTTGTGTGGTTTGCGGCTTTCGCATTTGTTGTGGCGCTGGGCATGGAAGCTAGGCCCTACAGATAGAGCATGGAGGTGTTGTCTATGCGCCCAGACAGGATATCAGGAGTATCTTCCATTGATACGCAAGTCTCGAAAACCGTGTGGAACTGGCAAACGCCCAGAAGACAACAGGATGATGTGAGGGCTCAGGTGCGACGGGCAAACAAGGCGCT
>DUWJ01000345.1 GCA_012842765.1 Bacillota bacterium
CAGCCTCCCGATCTCGAGCCTGCGCCTGGCCATACCGTTGCCTGCTGGCTTTATGAGGGGGGTGATGGAAGATGAAGATACTGTCCACAACGGGGCTGAAGAAGTACTTTCCCATAAGGTCGGGGGTGTTTCTGCAAGTTACAGGGTATGTAAGGGCACTGGAATCGACCGACTTCGAGATAAACGAAGGAGAGACCATCGGCATCGTCGGCGAGTCCGGGTGCGGCAAGAGTACCCTCGGGAGGACGTTGGTGAAGATCTACGAGCCCACTGCAGGGACGATAACCTACTATGATCCTCTCGGGGCGAGCCACGACATCTCAAAAGGCCTTGGCCGGGATGTGAGGCAGACATTTAGAAAAGACGTGCAGATGATATTCCAAAACCCCTTCGATTCACTCAATCCGAGGATGACAATACGGGACATAATCCGCGAACCCATCGAGACCCACAAACTCTTCGATGACGTGGCGGCAATGGATGAGCGTGTCGCAGAACTTTTGACCCGGGTGGGCTTGTACCCCGAATACGCCCAGAGATATCCCCATGAGTTCTCCGGAGGCCAGCGACAGCGGATCGCGGTGGCGCGCTCGATCGCGGTCAATCCTAGGCTTCTCATATGCGATGAGCCCACGTCGGCTCTGGACGTCTCCGTTCAGAGCCAGATCATCAACTTGCTAAAGGAGATACAGCGGGAGACGGGCATGTCTCTCATCTTCATCTCCCACAATCTGGACGTGGTCCATCACATGAGCGACAGGATCATGGTGATGTACCTTGGCAATGTTGTGGAATCAGCGCCTGCCTCGGAGCTTTTCGACGAACCGGCTCACCCCTACACGCGTGCGTTGATGTCGGCCATCCCCAGCTGGAATCCGAAAGACCGCAAGCTGGCTAAAGTCAAGCTTGAGGGGGAACCGCCCAGCCCCATCAATCCGCCGTCGGGTTGCCCGTTCCATCCGAGGTGTCCGCACGCGATGGAGCTTTGTCATGAGATCAAGCCCGAGCCGCAAGAGGTGAACGATGGACACCTGTGCGCCTGCCATCTGCATGCTCGGGCGGATGCAGAGGTTGCTGCGAGGTAGTTGAGTTAGGCGCCCCAGGCCACAAGCTGGCGTGACCGGCGCGGAAAGTGGTGGTGCTTGTGGAGAATATGGACTACGCTGATCTTGCCACAGAGGAAACGAACCCCAGATCCCGTGGGCTAGACCGGATGAGCACAGTGCAGATCCTTGAGGTTATGAACGAGGAGGATCGGCGCGTACCCGAGGTCGTAGCCAGGGCTATTCCGGAGATCGCAAAGGCTGTTGACATGATCGTGGCGCGTATGGCCGCAGGCGGAAGGCTCCTGTACGTGGGCGCCGGGACCAGCGGGCGCCTGGGGATCCTGGATGCCGTGGAATGCGTCCCCACGTTCGGAGTAGATCCAAACCAGGTTTCTGCCATGATCGCCGGCGGACCTGGAGCCGTATTCCATTCTGTTGAAGCCGCAGAGGATGACGAGTCGTCAGGGGTTCGCGATGTTGCGGAGTCAATCACGGAATTGGATGTTGTGGTTGGAATATCCGCAAGCGGCGTTACCCCTTACGTTCAGGGAGCATTGAAAGCGGCGAAAGAGGTCGGCGCGGGCACTGTGGCGATCGTGTGCAACCACGCCGATAAGCTGGACCTTGATGTAGATGTTGTTATATCCCTGCCCGTCGGCGCTGAAGTGCTCACAGGCTCCACCCGCCTCAAAGCCGGAACCGCCCAGAAGCTCGTCCTTAACATGATATCCACTGCCACAATGGTCAAGCTGGGCAAGGTGTACGACAACCTCATGGTGGACATGCAGGCGACCAACAGGAAACTG
>DUWJ01000346.1 GCA_012842765.1 Bacillota bacterium
AAACTTGCCTTCTCTCGATCGGTTGCAGGGGTGGCAATCTCTGCTATTCTCCTGTCGGCGGCCTCTTTCGTCCAGGCTTATGTATCCCCGGCAATCTTGATACTTGCTGCAAGATTCGTCTAATCAACTCGCAACACGTGTTTTTGCCTAATTGAGCGGCTAGTGCGCAGAACAACGTCTTCCGCGAATTCGAGGGCCGACTTCACCTGGCTTCTTATGGCGAACCCTCCTCAATCCGTTCACTCTTTTTCCGCATGTGTTGCCGTGCGCCAGCTTTCTCGTGTCTTTGCCCCACCGAGGCAGAACAAGGAGACATTTTGGATCTGCGGCCGCCGCTATTCGGCCTAGATATGGGTTGTGGTTGCAGAATGGGGATCCGTGGATCCAGAGTCTGGCGGCCCGCGCATCATCGGGCTAAGACTCTTCCGCAAAGCCTACTACAAGGGTGGGGATTTCAGAATTGTATTGGAAAAGACATGGACTGTGAGGCTCTTTGCCTCAGGATCCATGCAGGACTACACTGACCAACGTCGAAGAGACCGTTTAGAAATCGGACGATATGGATATGCAGATACGGGCGGAAGTTATTACCCTGCATGAATGGGGACGCACCGAATTAATGCATCAGCTCGTGAGTTGGCAGGCGGCATAGCTTGCCGCTCCTGCTGTAGCGGCTATAGATCGAACAGGAGGGAGTGTTCTGTGCTTCCATCTGTAGAAGAATACATCAACTATCTAGCGGTTGAACGGGGTCTATCGGAAAACACGCTAGAGGCGTACGCCCGCGACCTCTCGCAGTTTGCGGAGTATGCGGCGAAATCCGGGCGTCAATCAGATGAGCCTATTGATGACGATATCCTTACGGCGAGTCAATCCATGGTAGCGTCGTTCATTGCACGCTCCATAGAGTCAGGCGGATCACCTTCATCAGCTGCGAGGCGACTTACATCACTACGCAGATACTACAGGTTTATGCTACAAGAAGGATACGTGAAGGCGGATCCCACTGCGAACCTGGAATCGCCTCGGCAGCCACAGCGGCTGCCTGACGTGCTCACCGAGGAGGAGGTAAACAGGTTACTCTCATCGGCGCCGGGGTATGATCCTCAGTCCCTTCGCGACACGGCCATGTTGGAACTGATGTACGCGTCTGGGCTGAGAGTCTCGGAGCTGATCTCTTTGACCACTGAAGATGTAGACATGGAGCTTGGTTACGTGCGCTGTGTGGGCAAGGGTGACCGAGAGAGAATCGTTCCAGTGGGAAGACGCGCAATAGAGGCCATAGAGAGATACCTTGCTTTCGGACGCCGCGAACTTGCCGGCGTCTGCAAGGATAACTACCTTTTCATAACGAACCGCGGAACTGCCATGACTCGGCAGGGGTTTTGGAAGATGATAAAACGCCGTGCGCTCAAGGTGGGCATCTCCACTGACATCACTCCCCACACGCTCAGGCACTCATTCGCCACGCACATGCTTGAAAACGGGGCGGACTTGAGGTCGGTCCAGGAGTTGCTGGGACACGCGGATATCCGCACTACGCAAGTTTATACTCACTTAACTCAGGTGAGACTGAGGGAGGTATACAATAAGCACCACCCGAGGGCGCTTGGGGAAGGAGACGCATGAGTATGCGAGCACTGATCATCGTGTTTGACGGTGTAGGGATCGGAGAGCTTCCCGACGCCGGTGAATATGGCGACTTAGGAAGCAATACCTTGGTGAATACATCGCGTGCAGTAGGAGGGTTGAATCTTCCGAACCTTGAAAAACTGGGATTGGGCAACCTTGCGGCAGCTGCCGGACATGAGATTTGCGGAGTTGCCGCAATCGAGCATCCTCTGGCCTCGTACGGCACAATGGCCGAAAAGTCTCCCGGAAAGGATACTACGACCGGACATTGGGAATTGGCCGGTATACAGCTGGATCAGGCATTCCCCACGTATCCCAAAGGGTTTCCGCCCGAGATCATTCTCCCGTTCCAGGAAGCTATAGGCAGGAAGGTCATCGGAAATATCCCGGCATCGGGCACCAAGATCATAGAGGAACTAGGCGAGGAACACATCCGCACGGGAAGCCCAATAGTCTATACCTCCGCCGATTCAGTCTTTCAGATTGCCGCTCATGAAGAGGTGATCCCACCGGCCGAGCTGTATGAGATGTGCAAGATCGCCAGGGAATTGCTTTCGGGGCCTCACGCCGTGGGCAGGGTAATTGCCCGTCCGTTCATCGGTGTGCCCGGCAACTTTATCCGAACCGAAAGAAGGCGCGATTTTTCACTGGTGCCGCCAGGGCCCACTTTGTTGGATCTCGTTGCCCGCGAGGGGCTAGAGGTGATGGCGTGCGGCAAGATAGACGATATCTTTGCGAACCAAGGGATTACGCGTTCAAAGCACGTGGCAGGAAATGACGCCATATTCGATGCTGTCCTCGAATTCCTTGACAGTGGGCATTCGGGCCTCATATTCGCCAACCTCATAGATTTCGACATGAAATGGGGACACCGCAATGATGTGGAGGGCTTTGCGCGCGGGTTGGAACATATCGATTCCCGCCTCCCGGAACTCCTTGGAAGACTCGGTGAATCGGACCTTCTGGCGATCTGTGCGGATCATGGCAATGACCCCACTACGCCAAGCACAGACCATTCCAGGGAATACGTTCCCGTGCTCGCATATTCTCCTGCCAGGCAAAGGAAGGGGCGATGTGGCGCCCATGTGGGCGTGAGGGAGACTTTTTCTGATCTCGGTGCAACTGTCGCGGATTTTCTCGAGGTAGGATGGACACTGAGGGGAGAGAGCTTTCTCAACGAAATACTGTAGCTGTGCGCGGCAAGAGCGGAGGAGTTTAAATGAGAGTCCCGGATATAATCATGAAAAAGCGAGACGGTGGCGAACTGAGCCCGGAAGAGATCTTTTTCTTGATAGACGGCATGGTTTCCGGGGATGTGCCCGACTACCAGATGTCAGCTTTCTGCATGGCCGTCTATTTTCAGGGCATGACGCCCGCTGAGACCGCTGCCCTCACTTTGGCCATGGCAAGGTCGGGAGAGATAGTGGATCTTTCGGCTATTCGCGGGACAAAGGTAGATAAACACAGCACAGGGGGCGTGGGGGACACCACGACACTCGTGCTCGCTCCCATGGTTGCTGCAACCGGAGTGCCGGTGGCGAAGATGTCCGGAAGAGGGTTGGGCCATACAGGCGGAACCCTGGACAAACTCGAGTCCATTCCGGGAATGCGGGTGTCTTTATCAGAAGAGGAGTTCATCGAGCAGGTCAACCGCATTGGCATCGCTATAGTTGGTCAAACAGAGGACGTGGCCCCTGCCGACAAGATCCTTTACGCGCTGAGAGATGTTACTGCCACGGTCGAGAGCATCCCTCTCATTGCCGCCAGCATTATGAGTAAAAAACTGGCAACAGGAGCAGATGCAATAGTCCTCGATGTGAAGACAGGAACGGGCGCGTTCATGCACGACCTTTCTCAGGCAGAGGCACTCGCTGGCCTTATGGTGGACATCGGGCGGATGGCCCGGCGGAAGATGGCGGCGGTGATCTCCGACATGAACCAGCCCCTTGGCCATGGGGTGGGAAATACTCTTGAGGTAATTGAAGCTGTTCAAACGCTTGCCGGCGAAAAGCGCGGGCGCCTTTTTGATCTTTGTTTGGAGCTTGGGGCAAGGATGGTAGTGATGGGCGGCGCAGAATCGAGCATAGAGGCAGCGCGCGCGAGACTGAACGATGTGGTTGATTCAGGAGCAGCCCTCGAGAAGCTGCGCGAGATGGTAGTAGCCCAGGGCGGCGATCCAGCCTATATTGACGATCCAAGGCGTCTGCCTGTTGCCCCCTACTCAGAGTATATCACCGCTCCCTGCAGCGGATATGTGGCCTCTGTCGACGCGATGACCCTTGGAAAGGCAGCGATGTCCATGGGCGCCGGCCGCGCGCGAAAGGAAGATAGCGTAGATCTCGAATGCGGGTTGGTGACTTTGGTCTCAATCGGCGATCCTGTTGAACAAGGACAGCCAGTTGCAAAACTGTACGCCAGCAGCACTTCTCTGTTGACGGAAGGACTGTCAGTGGCGGCTAAAGCCTACACTTATTCCGCCGAACCTATTGAGCCTCCGCCGCTCGTGTATCGAATCATAGAGTCCTGAATGCGGGAACTGTATAACAGGGCATGCCTCCGAATATGCTCTTTTGAGAGAAGTGAAGGAGGGAGGCATGCTTCTTGTCATACATTCGCTGCGGTAGGGCATGTAGGGCGGCACTTGCTCTCGTTGCCCTGTTGTTAGTCGTCAAGGTAGGGATTTGCGGCGCGCAGAGCGCCCCTCTTGCTGCCATGTCGCTGGATCTTGACAAGAAAATTACGGCTCCCAGCGCCATACTGATGGAGGCAAGCAGCGGACGTGTCTTGTGGGAAAAGAACGCTGATGTGGCACGTCCGATCGCAAGCGTGGTAAAGGTGATGACGCTCACCCTTGTCATGGAGGCTCTTGAGGCAGGTCGGATAGATTTAGACGACATCTACATCACTTCCGAGCACGCAGCCTCCATGGGGGGATCCCAGATTTGGCTTGAACCTGGAGAGTCTATGGCTGTATCTGAACTTGTGAAGGCGGTGGCCATAGAATCGGCTAATGATGCTGCAGTCGCTCTAGCTGAACACGTGGCCGGGAGCGAGCCCGCCTTTGTGGCCTTGATGAACGAGAAGGCGCAGGCTCTGGGATGCAAGAATACGCATTTTATTAACGCAACAGGGCTTCCCGGCAAGAGCCCAAGTGAAGACTGTGTCTCCAGCGCGCGGGATGTAGCGATAATGTCCCGCGAACTCCTCAAGCACCCGCGTATTCATGAGTGGCTGACAATATGGATCGGCTACGTCAGGGACGGTCAGAACATGTTGACCAACACCAATAGGCTGATACGATTCTACCCGGGCGCGGACGGAGTGAAGACCGGATATACCGAAAGAGCTAGGTATTGCCTCTCGGCTACGGCTGTGAGAAACAATGTCAGAGTCATAGGGGTAGTGCTCGGTGTTCCAACCAGCGCTGTCAGGTTCTCTGAAGCCTCTACGTTGCTCGATTACGGTTTCAAGATGTGCGAAGCTCACGTGATCGCCCGCTCCGGGCAGGAAATGGGGCGGGTCCGCGTCCTGCGAGGAATCGATACCGAAGTCGGCGTCACGGTCGATTCAGATTTCACAGTGGTGACTTTAAGAGGAGAAGGCGATGGGGTCGATGCCAGGCTGGAGCTTCCCCAATATGTTAGCGCTCCGGTTGAACGGGGGCAGCGTGTTGGCAAGATTGTGGCCTATGTTGAAGGTGTGGAGATAAACTCGGCTGATCTAGTGGCGGTCGATGACATTCCGAAAGCAGGCGCGTTTACCTTGGTTGTAAGGTCGACGAAGGAATTCGTCAGATCTCTCTTTGATTTTCGCTGATTCTGTCGTGCCCTTGTCGGCCATTAGCTGGAAGGAGAAGCCGCTTTGGCAGAGAATCTCTGAGTCAAGCCAATGGGGAGGCGGGGGATGGCGGTTGATCGAATGGGAGGTTTCTGGCAACAGTCTTGTCGTAGAGATCGCCGGCGAGCTCGACCTGACTTGCGCTGACGAGTTTCGCAGGGTTCTCGATTCATTAATAGACTCTCATCCAGGTGTTGCCCGGGTCATACTGTGCATGGACCGAGTTGCGTTTATTGACAGTTCTGGCATAGGGGTGTTGTTCGGCAGGCACAGGCGAATGGCATTGCGCGGGGGAACGCTCGCGATAGCCTCTCCGAGCCCGCAGGCGATGCGGGCTTTGGACCTTCTGGGTGTGCCTTCGGT
Organism: Bacillota bacterium; assembly: GCA_012842765.1. GTDB lineage: Bacteria > Bacillota > DTU025 > DTU025 > DTU025 > UBA10085. The sequence goes on from DUWJ01000346.1 coordinate 5,833, forward strand.
TATACATGTCTATGACACACTGAAGCAGGCCCTCGCGGCGGAAGCGGAGGTCAGAAAATGCACGCGAAAGTGAACCATGCAAAGGTTGAGTTTGATGCGATCCCTGGCAATCTCGGCTTTGCCCGCGTTGCCGCCGCCAGCTTTGCTGCTGGACTCGGTTTTACTGTAGAAGACCTTGAAGACATCAAGCTTGCCGTCTCAGAGGCAGTGTCAAATTGCATTATCCATGCTTACCCTGGTCCTGGCGAAGCAAGGCCGACAGTATTGATGGTCATGGAGGCACGTGAATCAGAGTTTGTGGTCTCCATTGAAGACAAGGGAATAGGCATAGCTGATGTTGCAATGGCGCGAAAGCCTGGCGTGACTACTGACTCCGAGAGACTTGGCATGGGATTTACCTTGATGGAAGCCTTGGCTGATCAGGTCGACGTAAAGTCGGAACTGGGCGTAGGCACGCGCGTTGAGATGATCTTCTCTCCGGAGCGGGGAGGATGATGTGGAACGCCGATACGCAAGGCGGATCTGCATTCTTGTCATCCCGCGAAGCCGAAGCCCGGCGACACGCGGGACTTGTGATGTCGTTGGCACGAAGATTCGCGGGTCGGGCGGAGATTGCAGATCTCTACCAAGCAGGATGTGTTGGTCTGCTCCGCGCAATCGACCGGTACGACCAGTCGCGAGGCACGACTTTCAGCACTTTTGCTGTGCCTATCATACTCTCCGAAATAGTGGCCTACCTGAGAGGCTCAGGTCCCATCCACGTTCCCAGGCCTGTGCGTGAGCTCGCGCAGAAATGTCGCCATACACAGGATTCTCTCAGGGCCGAACTTTCCAGGGAGCCTCAGGCAACAGAGATCGCCGCTCGTCTGGGGATAGACGCAGCGGATGTCGTCTATGCCATGGAATCTGAGGCACATGTCTACTCCCTTTTCGACCAGGTAAGCTTCGATCATGAATCCCTCGAATTGCACGAGGTCCTTCCAGGCGATTTGGGCGTTGAAACATCGGTGTGTGAATCCATTGCCCTCTCCGATGCTCTTTCCGCCTTGTCAGAAATCGAGCGCACGGTGGTGGCGATGCGCTTCTTCGAAGAACGCACTCAGGCTGAGACAGCCAGCTTGCTGGGAATTTCCCAGCCCCAGGTGCACAGGATCGAAAAAGCCGCCCTCCTTGCATTGAGGCGAAGCATGGAAGGTGAATGAAACCTCCGGCCCGGTTGCATACTAGCCCATGTGGGGGTGTGCATCTTGGCAAGTCCGGGAGCAAAGAAACAGAAAGCTGACGAAAGAGCAAAGTACCAGAGGCTCGCGGCATCTATCGTTCCCAAGCCCCCTCTTGTCCGAAACATGGTGGTGGCATTCGTTGTGGGAGGCCTCATCTGCACAGTAGGACAGGGTGTGATCAACGCTTTCATGTCCCGTGGAATGACTCAGGACGAGGCAACCGCACCCACGCTGGCCACTATGATTCTGATAGGCTCGGTACTGACAGGCCTTTCTGCATATCACCATATAGGCGAATTCGCGGGTGCTGGGGCGGCCATTCCCATTACCGGATTTGCCAACACAATTGTGGCGGCAGCCATGGACTTCAAGCGTGAGGGCTACATATTGGGCATGGGCGCCAAGATGTTCATCATTGCAGGCCCAGTCCTCGTATACGGGATTCTTTCCGGTGTGCTGGTTGCGCTCATCAGGTGGCTCTACAGGGGGTAAGCTATGACGACAAAACGTGTAGGCGGAAGCACAATAGTCTATTCCACTCCCCCTGTAATTGTTAGCGCTGCTACAGTTGCCGGCCCAAAGGAAAGCGAGGGCCAGATGGCCCAGTGGTTCGACGAGCTGGTGCCCGATGACATGTTCGGGGAGCGTACGCCCGAGAAAGCGGAACGGCGATTCATGGAAGATGCCATTAAGATCGCCTTGGGCAGTGCCCGTGTCCTTCCCGAACAAGTCAATATGATATTCGCCGGCGATCTGCTCAATCAGATAATCACCTCAAGCTTCACCGCAGAGGGTTTTGGCATTCCTTTCGTTGGGCTGTATGGGGCTTGCTCAACTATGGCGCAGAGCTTAACCATGGCTTCCGCAATGGTGGACGGGGGTTATGCGGACCTTGCCCTTGCGGTCACAAGCAGCCATTACCAAACCGCTGAAAGGCAATTTCGCTATCCGATAGAGCTGAACATTATGCGAAAGAGCACTTCGCAGTATACGGTGACCGGGGCAGGCGCCGCATTGGTGGGCAGATCAGGAGGCAAAGTCAAGGTCACTGAGGCGACTATCGGAAAAGTGATCGACATGGGCATAAAGGACCCCAACCAGATGGGGCCCGCTATGGCTCCTGCCGCGGCCGACACTATCTTCGCACACCTTGCCGATACCGGACGGGACCCCGGATACTACGATATCATCCTCACCGGAGATTTGGGGCGCGTGGGAGCGGAGATACTTCGCCAACTGATGGCGGAGAAAGGGGTGCCCCTCGGGGACAATTACTCAGATGCAGGCATCCTCATGTTCGAGGGTGTAAGAGGTACTGGGGTAGGGGGCAGCGGGTGTGCGTGTTCAGCTCTGATCACCTACGGGTTCATCTTGAAGAGGATGTGCCAGAACGAGATATCTCGGGCCCTCGTCGTTGCCACAGGCGCCCTCATGTCGCCCATCTCCTGGCAGCAGGGAGAATCGATTCCTTGTATTGCAAATGCTGTCGTGCTCGAGACGTAATCGCCATGTTCAGGTCATCAAGGCCCATATATTGTAGCCTTAGGGAGGAACTTTGGTCACATGGACTACCTCGTGGCGTTTCTTGTAGGAGGAACGATCTGTGCAATAGGCCAGGTGCTGCTCGACACGAGCAAGCTTTCACCCCCGCACATGCTAGTAGCCTTTGTTGTAGCCGGCGCAATCCTCTCAGGTCTGGGAGTCTACGATAAACTGGTGGATTTTGCTGGGGCAGGCGCTCTAATTCCCGTATCAGGCTTTGGTCATTCAATAGCCCGCGGCTCGCTCATGGAGGCGGAAAGGCTCGGCGTACTGGGGTTGTTCACCGGTGCTCTGGAGTTTACAGGGCTTGGGATAACCACGGCGGTTTTTTTCGGCGCATTGATTGCTCTCGTTGCCAATCCCAAGCCATGACCATGAGAGTGGGAGTTCCCCGCGGGCTCTTGTACCACGAGTATGCGCCTGCCATCCACACTTTTTTGGAGTCTTGCGGAGCCGAAACAGTCGTGTCGCCGCAAACCAACCGGGAGATACTTGAGAAGGGGCTTGCTCTGTGTGTAGACGATGCCTGTCTGCCTGTAAAGGCTTTTTTCGGGCATGCCGCCGTTCTGTCGGATCAGGTTGACGCCTTGTTTGTTGCGAGGTTTGTGAGCGTGGAGCGTGGAGCGTACATATGTCCGAAGTTCATGGGCCTCCCCGACATGATCAGAGCGAGGCTGCAAAATGCGCCCCCTATCATCGATATGTGTGTCGACATACGCCAGGGCCTCGGTTCGTATGTTTCATCCCTGCCTTGCTCAGACACTTGCAAGATATTAGGAGTGGCACCACGGCGTCTATCATGGGCAGTGGGCGCCGCCTTGATGGCGCAGCGAAAGGAAGACCGTCGGCGCGTCAAGAGGTTTGCGCCCTCAGGCTCTGCCGTAGCCCGTACGGGGCTAGGCGGATACACGCGTGAAAGCATCTATGAAACCTCGTTGACCATAGGGGTGTTAGGTCATGCCTACAACCTCGATGACGCTTATCTTAGCTTGGGCCTAATATCAAAGCTTGAGAAGATGGGCGTGAAGGCAGTCACAGCAGAGGATTACGCATACGACAATCTGAGGCGGTGGGAGAGGCGGGGGGCGGACAGAAAACAGGTCTTCTGGACTGCCGGCCGCAAACTGATCGGGGCAGCTCGCAGATGGAGAGAGACGGGAGAAGTGGACGGAATGGTGCACTTGACCTCCTTTGGTTGCGGGCCTGAGTCATTTGTTGCTGAAGTAATCGCCCGAGACGCGGCGCGCCATCCCGCCATGCCTCTAATCATCCTCAATGTGGATGAACACTCAGGCGAAGCCGGCATGGCAACGCGTCTGGAAGCGTTCGTGGACACTGTCAGAATGGGGAAGTCGAAGCGATGAAAGTCTCCTTTCCGCATCTGGGAAACTTGTGGATTCCCCTGAAAGCTTTCTTCTCAGGAATCGGCATTGAGGTGGTTGCGCCGCCTCCCACTACTCGAAAGACGGTAGCGATAGGCGCGCAACTTGCCCCCGAAACAGCGTGCCTTCCTCTCAAGGTAACTATTGGGAACATGATTGAAGCGATCAACAGCGGCGCCGACACTTTTCTCATGGTGGGTGGGATAGGTCCGTGTAGGCTTGGCTACTACTGCGAGCTGCAGCGAGACATACTCTCTGACCTTGGCGATGACGTGGACCTGGTGGTGATAGAGCCTCCTAGGGGCCACTTTCGCAACACGGTCCGGTTTGCACGCCTCCTCACTAGTCGTGCGGGCGTGAGGGATGTGGTTGAGGCTGGGAAGCTTGCGTGGGAAAAATGCATAGGCATCGACGTCTGCGAGCAGTTGGCCAATGCCGCGCGCTGGAGCGAAGCCGAAAGAGGCGCGGTAGACAGAGCTGTTCGGAAAGGACTTGCCGAACTGGACAGAGCCTCTACGATTAGAGACGTGCAAGCCGTCATCGCCAACACGGTGGAACACGTACGGTCCTGCGCCGTAGTAGGCCCGATCTGTCAGCTCGATTCTTGTGCTCGAAGTCTAGTAACGGATAGGTATGGCGCCCTTCTGCGTTCGGAAGAAGGCGATCTTTCTCCGCTTTCTGTTGGAGTGGTTGGAGAGATATACGTAGTGATGGAGCCCGCAGTCAACATGAACCTCTGCAAGAAGCTGGGGACTATCGGGGCTCAGGTTATGCAGCCGATCACGTTTTCTGGGTGGATCATGACCCATGTAGTCCTCGATATAGTGAAGTTTATGCCAAAACCTGATATGTTGGCATGGGCTACGCCGTATCTGGGGCATTTTGTCGGCGGCCACGGCGTGGAAAGCGTGGGGCACTCGGTTCAGATGGCCCGAAGCGGGTTCGACGGCGTTGTGCACATCTCTCCACTCACCTGTATGCCTGAAATCGTGGCCCAGAGCATATTGCCACGGGTGAGCGAAGAGGAAGGGATGCCGATAATGTCACTGACCATCGATGAGCATACGGCAGATGCAGGCCTCGACACCAGGTTGGAGGCTTTCTGCGATCTGCTTGCAGAAAGATCAGGCAAACGATTGGACGGGATTTCGGGTGCAGGTCGATGGAAAGACATGCAGGTTCTCTGAAAGCCCACGGGTTCACGTCATTTCTCACTTTCAAACAAGCTGTGCCGACTATTGTCCCGTCTCATCAATTGCACATCTATTAACAATGCTCCATTCATATGAGTGGCAATTTCGCAATCAACTACAGCTGAACAAGCCTGCGGCGACGGATGGTGTTCCCCGCTAGCGGCTGCGTATGTTATAATCAGGCCCAGAGGAGGGAAAGCCCGTGCTATCGATGAACCCTTACTCCATGCTCATTACGTTGCCGATTTTGCTTTTTTCTTTGTCAGTGCATGAGTATGCCCACGCGCGCGTAGCATACAGGCTGGGCGACAACACTCCCCGATGGCAAGGGCGCCTCACTCTCAACCCCCTTGCCCACATGGACCCCGTAGGCCTTCTTGTGCTCGTCGTTACAGGCAGGTTCGGATGGGCAAAGCCAGTGGTAGTCAACCCCAATAACTTTGAAAACAGGGATGCGGGAATGGTAATGGTTAGCCTGGCAGGCCCCGGTTCCAACCTTGTGTTGGCAATTGCCTTGGCCACGTTGTTTAAGGCGGTATCCGGGCCCTATGGCATACCGGCAAATGCATTTGCGCGCTACCTCGCGCTCGCATTGAACCAGGGCGTATGGATAAACCTTGGGCTTGCCGTTTTCAACCTCCTGCCAGTTCCGCCTCTTGACGGGTCAAAGATCCTCGCAGCGCTCCTCAAGGGCAAGGGCGCACGTTTGTACTATACGTTGGAGAAGTACTCTTACATCGTGCTTTTGTTGTTCATAGCGACGCCGTTGGCGAGCTGGATCTTGAGCCCGATCATATTGACGCTTTACAGAGCGATAATGTAGTGTAGAAGGTGGTTTGTTTGGCAAAAGGGCGCATACTGAGCGGGAACAGGCCAACGGGAAAACTTCATCTGGGCAACTTCGCCGGAGCGCTGGCCAACTGGGTCAAGCTCCAGGACGATTACGAGTGCTTCTTCATGGTAGCCGACTGGCACGCTTTGACCACGGGATATGAGGATACATCTGAGCTGAAGAACTACACCCGCCAGATGCTGATTGATTGGCTGTCTGCGGGCTTGGATCCTGAAAGATCCGCAATCTTCAGGCAGTCCGACGTCAAAGAGCACGCAGAGCTTCATCTGCTTCTCTCAATGATCACGCCATTGGGGTGGCTAGAAAGGTGCCCCACTTACAAGGAACAACTGCAGCAGCTGTCGGGGAAAAGCATAACTAACTACGGTTTTCTGGGCTATCCGGTGCTTATGGCCGCTGACATACTGGTGTATAAGGCCGATACGGTGCCGGTTGGAGAGGACCAGCTTCCACACTTGGAGTTGGCACGCGAGATAGCTCGGAGGTTCAACTACCTATACACGCCCGTGTTTTTGGAGCCTCAGGCTAAGCTGAGCCAGGTACCGATCCTTCCGGGAATCGACGGACGGAAGATGAGCAAGAGCTACGGAAATACAATAGCCCTGTCCGATCCTCCGGAAAAAGTGCGCGAGAAGGTGAATGCGATGGTCACCGATCCTCAGCGCATACGGAAGTCGGATCCTGGCCACCCCGATGTCTGCACCGTTTATGCTTACTATAAAGGTCTCGCCCCCGAACTCATCGATGGGCGCAGGCAGGAATGTGAGGCTGGGAAGATCGGCTGCGTCGCCTGCAAAAAGGAACTAGCCAATGTGCTTCTTGAAATCTTAGGTCCAATCCACGAAAGGCGCCACGAGCTTGAAGCCCAGCCCGGCTTCGTCGAGTCTGTCCTCGAAGAGGGAGCGGCCAAGGCACGGCCTATCGCGGTTCAGACCATGACCGAAGTGCGGGAAGCCATGAGGATATGAAGGTAGAGACCCCCGTCTTCTCGGGCCCCCTCGATCTGATGCTCTCTCTCATCGAAAAGAAGGAGATAGACATTTGCGAGGTATCTATCAGCGAGATTACCGATGACTACTTGGAACATGTATCATCGATGGAGTGGCTCGACATAGACCAGGCTGCAGAATTTTTGGTGATTGCAGCCACGTTGCTCTACATGAAGGTCAAAGCTTTGCTTCCCGAGCAGGAACTCGCGGAAGAATTCGGCGTGGAAGAGGATGAGTTGCCTGACCCCGGCGCAGACCTGGTGGCACGCCTCATCGAATATAGGCGCTATCGCGATGCGGCGCGTGTCATGCGGAGCCTTGAAGCCACGGCTTCGAGGATGTACACGCGCCCGCCGCGTCCGCTTCCAAAGCCGGCTATGGTGAAAGTGAACCCGCTGGATGGCATATCAGCTAAGGATCTTTTCGACTTGTATGTCAAAGCTGCAACGAGTGTTCCCGAGGAATTCACCCATCTGCCGGAGGATGAGATTGACATTGTGCCTCAGATGGCGTCTGTCCTGACGCGTCTGGCGCGTCGCGGACGCTTGGGCTTTCATGAGTTCCTCGGGGAGGATGCGTCCCGCCCTGTCATCGTAGCAACGCTCCTGGCCATGCTGGAGCTGGTTAGGCGGGGAAGGATCTCTGCCACTCAGCCAATGCCTTTC
>DUWJ01000471.1 GCA_012842765.1 Bacillota bacterium
CAACATTACCGAGAGCAATTGCATCCGGCTTGCCTTTTCTGTGTTTGCCGCAATATGTGCATGTACATTATACCGGGTTTTGCCCGGTCGCAATTGTGTTGGTCATGCTGAGTGTGACGAATGGGACGGATGCCTAGTGGCCAACGGTAGATGGCGACGCGTAGTCCTAGGATGCGAGCCTTCCACACCGGGAGGGCGGGCGGAGTGTGCCGGCTAGCAGAAGATGCGTGCAGGATCCTCATGCCCGGGACTCGAATACATGCCTGAACCTTTCCAGGACTATAGGTAGACAACCTCAAGGTGAAATCATGATGCCTCTAATTACGACCAGGCATCCACGAGTCTTCCCACTTAGCTTGACATGTGTAGGCGTATACGAGAAACCTGCGTATCCTATGGGGAGTTCTTTGTCAGCTACAGCGGCAATGATAATGCTTGCATGCCTCAATTCTACTTGCTGTATGAGCTCTTGAGGCCGACTCGTCAGCCATGTGGCGGGTGGGTCGACCGCCAGCGACACTACGATTCTTTCGCAGTGTTTTTTCTTATACTACGAAAAAGTCGTAGTGTTAGAATACAAGTTAACATAACGTAAGGCCGGTTTAGTTTATCTGGATGCCAGGCGGCATTCTATTCCTTTTATTGGCTCAACATGTCACCTGATCGAGCTCAACAAGGGGGGGATTCGATCTCGGCATGCCGTAATAGACATTATCCCCCAAAGCTTACCTATAACTGTAATCGTGTCTGCGAAATATTCGTAGTGTAGCAAAAAATGCTACGAAATACTCGCCGTGTTCCCTTTATATCCAACCAACCTCAGGTCGATACTGGAGGCATCGGCAAGTGTGGCTTCAGGGGCGCCCGTCTGTGACCTGGAAATCTTCCGGCAGGGTTGCGGCAGAGTAGTGACATTTGGGCTGTGCTTGGGCCACTTCGACCGGTAACTGCCTGCTCCGGGCATAAGCAAATTACCTGAACGAGGCCGTGTTGCTTGCCATAGAATTTGATATCTGCGATAGCGAGGCCTTGCGGAGGTGCTTTTCATGGCGATACCGGATGTGAGCGCAGATGATATTGTGGCTGTGCTTAGGGAGTTTGATAACGCCAAGCGCGATACTGATGCCTGGCGTGGGTGGGAGACCCGTCGAAACCATGTGTACGCCATATCCTGGAATGGCAGGTTTTATCCTGTAAAAGAGACGATCCGCAGTGCCACAGGCGGGCTATCCGAGTTCGGCGGGGGTGCCCAGGCAAATAGGTATTTAAGAGAGCGGGGCTTTGAGATCGTCCCTTTGCGCCGTGGCGATCTGGCGATTTCGCCGGATGGTTTGTCCAGGCTTGACTGTGCACTGGACAGGTTCGCAGAGTTCCGTCGGGTTGACGAACCGCGCTATCTTGCGGATGAGCGAACCTACAAGGTTGATCTGTTCGATCATCTTCGCAAGATTTGGGACAAGCTGTATGAAGACCCTGAGGAGAGCAAGCAGGAGCTAGTGGGCCTGATGCGGCGGGAGGGCGCAGATGCCAAGCTCGTGGCGGCCATCGACAACCTGCTTGGGGGGCGCGGATTTGCGACCAGAGATGATTTTGCCATCTACCTCGAGAACATCAGCGGTGACGAGTACCTGCGGGACATGGGTGAGCTCTTTGAAGGGGATGGAGCTCCGTCTGCCCGGTTGGACGAGTTTCGCAAGTCGGTGAATAGCGCCTACGCGCACCTTTACGACGAGGGAAAATTCCACAGCGGCAAGAAGACGAGGCCGCTCCTGCAACAGTGCTTTGCGGCTATCCTTCTAGCCTCATATGACCCGGATTCCTATATTCTCTATCGCTATACCGAGTACAAGAAGACTGCCGAATGGATTGGCCTGACAGTGCCTTCAACCCCCGAGCAGTGCTATACGCTCTATCTGGACATGGCCATG
>DUWJ01000048.1 GCA_012842765.1 Bacillota bacterium
CTCGATATGGCGATAGCCGCCCATTTTGAGTGTTTGGGGCAGCATGCCTCGCTCTGCTCGATCTTGCATCTTGCCCACTGCCTCCGAAGACTGGACGCGCCCATGCAAACAGATCCTTAGATCAACGAGCTAGAATACAGGCTCGGCCGACGCTGCCCCAAACAAAGGGGGTCAATCCTCATCAGTCGACCACACTCCTCCCTCTGTGGCCCGATGAATCTCCCTGGCAGCCTCCACGCCTTCCGCCACGCCGCCGCACTTGAGCATGAGAATCATCCCAAATCCCCAGCGCCGGGCAGCTCGGACCCTGTAGATGGCTTCATCTGCATCCTCTGCCCAAGCATGCCAAATGCCCCTGGATCGCCTCTCGTCTTCACGCAACGGCTTTTCCTCGCCCGCCCCGCCCCAATTTGGGCAGCCGTCCACAGCAGCAAGAGCGCTTCCTATGGAATCGATGCTGTTGTAGTGGCTATCAGCGTCAAAGCTCATGAAGCCCTCGAGGTTCGCGACTTCCATGAGATTTTGCTTGTACCCCCTGCAGCAATGGATGGATATGCCTCCGAAAGCGCGGGAGAGACGCTCGTTAGGGGCTTTCATGAACTCGCGGTAATGCTGGGGCGATACCACGGCTGTCACATCGTCGCTCACATAGATGCCTCGTGGCCGCCAAAGGTTGACATGGGTATGGCCGAAGAAATTGACCGCCCTCGCTTCCTGCATCCGGACGAACTCGATCAGTGAATCGGTCACCATTTCGAGAAGGAAGTGAACTGCATCTGGAGCGGTGTACATCGCTATCAGGAGTTCCTCGTAATTTAGGATCTGAGTCGCAGTATCCATAGGAGATTGCACGTCTGTGAGCCTAATCGGCACAGTGCCCCGGGTCATCTCGGAGAAATAGCCGATCCTGTCGAGCACCTTGGCGGCAAGTCCCGATCGCGCCAAGTCAGGCTTTTTCAGCCGATACACATCGTCGGGGTCATCTGTGATAGGGATGGTCCACGGGTCTTCTCCGGGAGTTATCCTTATCTCACAACCGTATGCTGAGGGGATTACGCCCACGCCCATGTACGGCCATATCGATGGAATATTGCAAAAGCCTGCCCGAAGGCAGGCGAGATCCCAATGAGCGGAAGCCAACTGGTATTCCAGATCCTTTTCCGGATCTTCCATCCTCTCGGCCACCGAGTAGTCGGGCAGCGCTGGATTCTCCGGGGCAAGCAGAATCACAGGCTCTATGCTTCTTCCTTCCCACACATCAGCAAGATCCCTTTTGGCCCGAGCCACAAGGTCATCGGGGATGTCCATAGTAGTGCAGTTCATTTGGCCCATCTACACCTCCGCGATGTTTCACCCTGTCCCCCACAGGACCAGGTGTCTGTCAAGCAGACTGAATATAATTCGCGAGAAGTACCTTGGCCTAACCGGGCGGCTAGGCTCTGAATTGCGGGCAATGCAGACCCAAACTTATCGAGGTCTGCTCAGTCAGATGGCAATGGAACCGGCGTGGGCAGCACCGCCCCACCAAGATCGAGCTTGGCATGCTGATCTTCTATGACCCTGAGGTAATCTGCACCGCTCTGAATTTGCTCGGCAAGATCCCCGATCCCTGCCTTGAGCTGTGCTAAATGGAGGATGTCAAGGATCACGTGTTCGACTGCCATCTGCACAATCATAGGATTTGTCGTTACAATACCAAGGTTCTCATCATGCCTGATATCACCCACCAGCACATTCCTGCAATCGGTTGCCACAATAATGCGCCGGTTCGGCCATTTCTCCTTGATGATGTCCTCTGCAAGCCCATACTCGTATATGGTTCCTACCGAGAATGGAACCTTCGTGTGGCAGAATATGATCACGGTTCGTCCCGCGCCCTCCGCAGCCTCCAGCTCCTCCTTGAGAGGAACACAGTCGCTCCCCCAAGCAGAGACAACGACCTCATGCTTCGTCCCGCGGATAAGCTCACGGGCCTTGCGGATAGTGTCCTCATATCCGGCCACGCCCAGTATGTAGCTTTCCTCCGACACGCCGGACTCCATCTGCTTGAGAGAACGTTCCAGGTTGTCGAGGTTTCTATCATAGAGTTCCCTGTATTCCTTCAACAGCTGAGAAGGGGGCAACGGAGCGTACATCACCGGATCGGAATCGACTTGCAGAACGAATCCTTTCTCGAGAAGCCTGTCGAGGACGCCATAAACGACAGACCTCGTGATCCCCGACCGCTTGCTCACTTCATAACCGTTGGCAGCGCCATAGCGCAGAAGCGCTTGATACGCTTTGGCTTCATTAAGGGACAAGCCCATGTCCTGCAGGGTTTCAACAAGTCCAGCCAATTTGCTCTTGCCTCCAGACGAAAAATGGGGTAGTAGTAATATTGACTACTACTATCATTCTACTGGCCGCGCGGACGCAATGTCAACGACTTCGACGCAATCGCCACGAAGCCATC
>DUWJ01000347.1 GCA_012842765.1 Bacillota bacterium
GCTATGGAATGAGGCACCTCCTCGCGGGTCAACTCGAGAAGCTTCTCGCGAATGAGCTCAGCGATGAAAAACTCCTCCGGACGGTCTACAACCATATCGGGAGGATAGTACATGGGCCCTTCAGGCATTGCATCGGCGATCTCGCCAATGAAGCCCTCAAGATTCTCTCCTGTTTCCGCAGAGAGGATCTTGACGCGGTCAAACTCGCCAAGCGCACGGCAGGCGCGCTCTGAAACCGCCAACGTCTCCTCATCTACAAGGTCTTTCTTGTTTATGACGAGCCATGCAGGGGTCCCAAGATCCCTTATGTACGACGCAACAGTCCTGTCGTCATCTCGGGCAGGAGATGTGGCATCAGTCACAAAGAGTATGAGATCTACCTCCTCCATAGCTGTTCTTGCGGCTTGGACCATCCTTTTCCCAAGGCCGTGATGGGGTTTGTGTATTCCAGGCGTGTCAATGAAGATTACCTGCGCGTCAGGGAGATTGGCTATAGCATTTATCCGGTTTCGAGTTGTTTGACGCTTATCAGAAACTATCGAGACTTTGGTCCCGATCAGACGATTCAGAAGAGTCGACTTGCCTACATTAGGTTTGCCTACTATTGCTGTAAATCCCGACTTCAACTACTCCATATCCTCCGATGTGAAGGCCGCTGGAAGCAGCTCACGCACGGTCATAGTTGAACGCGCTTCGCCTTCTCCGGCCATGATTATTGGAATATCGAGACCAAACTCCGCCATGAACTGGCGACAGATCCCGCACGGGCTGATCGGTGTAGGCGTGTCTCCACACACCGCAACTCCAAGAAATCCCCTCTCCCCTTCAGAAATCGCCTTCACAAAAGCGGTCCGCTCTGCACATATGGTTCCGCCGTACGAAGCGTTCTCCACATTGCAGCCCGCATATATCCGTCCGCTTTCAGCGAGGACTGCGGCCCCTACTCTGAAGCCCGAATATGGAACATAGGCCGCTTCCCGCGCCTCGCGTGCGGCCCGGACAAGCATTTCTTCAGCATCTGCTGACAGAACGCGCGCCTCATCTGTGCCTGTGGCACTGCCTGACACTTTTATCCACCCCCGAGTTCACCTTGCCCAGAATTGATTTCAACCATGTTCGCCTCCGACACGATCTGTACCCACGTATTCCCGGGGCACAGCTCTATCGGCGTCCCTGTTTCCGCAACATAAACCGCAGGATCAGTCGTGCCTGACAGACGGACCCACCGGCCGCACATCACTTCCCCCGCACTAAGCGCCACCACCTCTCCGGAACCAACAAGTTCCATAGAGAGCCTACCTTCGTCGTCGAGGACTCTAGTTGGCACTACCTCAATGATGACGTTTGCCGCAGCAATCTGCTGTCCGGTATTGGCATCCACATGAGGCTTCTTGTTGATTGAACGCAGCCATAAACTCGTTTTTGCATCGTATTCCCATTGCACTGAGTATCCAGGCGAATACCTTATGGTCACTTCAATCGGATTGCTATTACCGCGAGCTTCCCGCTTTCGGAATACATATCCTGATTCCGCAAAATCCGTTCTATAACCCATTCGCCGAGCACAATCCAGAATTGACTCGGCCTTCGCATACAGATTATGTGGAACACGCCTGGTGTTGTCGCGGTAGAAAGCACTTCCCTGAACAAGCTCGTTGACAGATGGGTAATTCGACTCGGCAATAATGGCAAGAGCTTCCTGGCTGCCTCCACAATGGGCCAATACCGTTCCGTGGCCAGACGCGATGTCCACAATGTACGGGCGGACGCTTCTTATGGGGCCAATCTCGACAGATGAGCGACCCGAGTAGAAGGCAAGGAAGCGCGTAATGCCTCCCTCTGCCAACATCTCATAGACTATCGAGGCGGCTCCAAGACCACGCTGGGGCCTTGCAGCCGGCGCATTTTCGATGACCGCGGCAAAGTACTCTGCATCTTGCAACGGCGGCAAGCCTGTCAGAGGATCGACCCGAATAGGTTGATCTGCTTCGTCCTGGCGAAAAAACGACCCGGGCGATGCGCCCCTTCCGATACGCTTCGCCTCATGCCAAAACCTTATAAACGCTACTCCGGCAGTGATGACAAGAAAAACGACAAGCAAGATTTGCCATCGCCGGGGCCTCACCACTGAAGGCCTCCCTTATGATACGCTGAAAGGACGAGGCTTGACTCGCGCTTTATCTCGAGCCGCTTTCCAGTTTTGGCAAACTCCGACGCCATCGGCCTAAGAGCCCGCTCAAGCGCGTATGGGTTTCCAACAGCGTATATACGTATTGGGTTAACTGCAACCGGCCGCTGGTTTACCAGAACTATCGGACCTATGCATCTTATTGAAGAGGTAGAGATTATTCGCTCGCCCCCAACTTGGGCCCCACGGGCGCCTGCCGCAAAAAGCCTATCCAGAATCTCTGAAACATCCCTCTGATGGACGATCTCGTCAAAACCGTAGCCTGAAGGAGCATCATAAGCCAAGACTATCACGCCTTCACCCTCCAACTCAGAAAGTCCAGCGGCCTCTCTAAGGGCGTCCATTTCTTCATGGATGGAGTCAATCTCACGGGCAAGCAAATCTGCTTGGGTTGCGAGATCGCCCGTATCAAAGGAGATTCCGGACTGGTCGATCACGACCTCGATGGCCGTAGGCGACCTGGCAATCAAAGGATCCGCGCTCAGAGCTTCGCGAGTGGCGGCTCCCAGGACGTTCTGCCTATCTTGGACTTGCGATTCGGATGCCCCGGGGGTTATCAGGATGTACGCACCCTTCCCTGTGTAGCCTTGAACCCCACTGTCCGAACTGAGCAACTCCAGAACCCGCCCTCTCGCGCTGGAAAGGCGATCCGACTGAACGGCCTCGTGAAGATCAGCAGCAGCCTGTGCAAGCTCACGCCCGATATCCTCAACGTTGCGCGCAGCA
>DUWJ01000348.1 GCA_012842765.1 Bacillota bacterium
CATGAACCGGCCATGGAGTATATCAAGAAGATGTCGGTTCCTTCTACCAACAGGGCATCGGCCATGGCAGTCAGAGTAGTCTTGCGGTAGCGCCCTCCTCCTCCGTTCGAGTTGGTGATCGTGACTTCTTGAACCTCTCTTTCAAGCTGAACACCGCACTTGATGGAGGGGTCTTCTTCTGTGATGATATCGACGATTTCTTGGCCCATACGGATGAGTTCATCGGCGTCGATGTCTGCGATTCTGTCATCGTAAATGAGTGGCGCAGGCATTACTTCTCCGTCGGTGATCGGGCCTGGAAAGTCGAACCTCGCTGTTTCACCCATATCTGCGGATTCCGTTGCCATGTTGACAAGATTGTCGGCAGCGGCTTTGCTAAGGTCTGTTGAGGAGGAGAAGCCTATCTTGCCAGAACGGATCATCCGCAGAGCGACTCCAGTAGTCCTCTTCGTTTCGGCCTGCTTGAGCTTGCTCATCTCGAAGACCACGGGGATGGTTTCACTATTGACAAGGTAGAGCTCAGCTGCGTCTGCATTCTTGATCGCCACATCGAGCAAGTCTTTCATGGCTAATTTCCTCCCACAACGACATTTTTGATCCGTATATGCGGGCTGCCATCTGAGACAGGCAATGGGAATTGTTGGCCCTTGCCGCACCCTCCGACACCGCCATCATTCATCTTGCGGTCGTTGCCGATGGCGTCTATGTGCATCAATGTTTCAAAGACATTGCCTGTGAGAACCACGTTGCGGACTCTTTCCGCCACTTTCCCTTTGCGGATCATGAAGGCTTCCATTGCGCTGAATGTAAACATCTCCATAGTTGTCTCTCCGCCATAGGCATCGATGGCGTAGATCCCCTTGTCGATATCGGAGATCATTTCGTCGAAGCTTGTCTCTCCGTTTTCGATGTAAGTGTTGGTCATCCGCACTATAGGTTGGAATCTGTAGTTTATGGCGCGAGCGTTTCCAGTGGGGCGTTCGCTCATCTTCGCGGCCGTTCCCCGGGAATGCAGTCTGCCGACGAGCACTCCGTCTCTTATGAGGGGAGTAACCGAGGAACGAACGCCCTCGTCGTCGTATTTGTATGATCCTCTATGGCCGGGAACGGCGGCGCCGTCTGCAATGTTGAGGATCGGGGAGCCAAACTGCTTCCCCAGAACCATGATTTCGCGGAGCATACTATTCTCATAGATGAAGTCAGATTCGCTTAGATGTCCGAAGGCCTCGTGCACGAAAACGCCTGCTAGGCCGGGGTCGAGTACCACAGTATACTGGCCCGCATCCACAGGTGCTGCGCTGAGGTTTTCAACTGCACGTCTGGCGCACTCTCTGACTTCGTCGTGGTGCCCTTTAATACATTGGTAACCGTCGATTCCTCCGGCGGAGACCAGCATCTGTTGCACATTGTCGCCCTCCCGTGCGATGGCGGTGAAGCTGGCTCCGACGTCGCAATGCTCTTGCTCGATGTATGTACCCTCGGAGTTGGCGAAGTACTTCTTTGAGTAAGTGTCTCTGTATCTGACTGCAGTTGTTTGAATCTTGGGACTGTAGCTCAAGATAATGTCGTTGTATTCCTCAAGCAGTGCTCGCTTGCTTGCAAGGCTGATTGATCTGGGGTCAACGACTAATGCCGGCACTACCGTGTCGGTTATGGGTTCTACTGGGGCAAGGAGATTGTCGCCGCACACGCGCGATACCAGTTTTGCTTGACTTACTGCCAGCGCCACGTGGTCTTTGAGGTTGGCGATGTCGTTGAAGGAGACGAATCCCCAACCGCCGGATACCAAGGCGCGAACGCAGCCTCCTACTGAGCGGGACGTGGCCAATTCATCTACGTTCTTGCCACGAAGCGATATCTTGGTCCGTTCATGGTCTTCGATTCTAATTTCCACATAGTCCGCTCGATGCGATTTTAACGCATCCTTGATCAGGTTCTGCAAGATCTTGTGCCTCCTTTTTGGGCTGAGCTTTTTGCCTGGTTTGCGGGAGATATGTTTGGATGGGAATGTCGCGCTTTGCTTTGGGAGCATGTGCAGAACTTAAACATTGAGCTTGATTATCCTTCAGTAGTGTGGCGACCCATATGCCCTGTCCGAACTTGCGGTTGGCAATCGAACAGATGTGGCTAAGTGACTCCCAATAAGTTTTTGCGTTATCGGTTAGCCTGCCATATGATGTCTGCTAGGCGTAAACACGTCTTTGCACCTATGTCGCAGTGCGGTAATTGGTTCGCATTTGTGCATCGACAACGTACACATATTGGCATTAACCATAAACGCCCGCAGCACTCAGCCGTGCCGGGATATGATCCTCGGGGCAAAGCCAGGGTAGATCGAAATCCCGGTTCGACGCTCGCGGGCAACCATCTTCTTTACAACGACGAAAGCGATGCGCATAAGGTCCGTGTGAGCGCCCCGGCAGTTTATGCATTCAACGCACTCATATGAAAGGGCAACTTGGGCCTGCCTTCAAGGAATGTGTCTATTATTTAGTCGCTTTTCGGGCGCGGGTGTCTAGGTTTTAGACTGGTCTGCAAAACCTGCTCGCCCCTGCGGCGAACCTTGGCCGGCTCCACGCCGCACGGCGCTTTCCTAGGCTTCTACCCGAGGCCAAACTCTTAGCAGTCCCCCGGCTAAGTCCCAAACCGCGGCAATACAAACTCGAGGGGCGCGCAGAGATTTGTTGCGGTCTACTTAGATGACTGGGAGTAACGAAATTGGCCGGGGCGAAGAGCGATTCAGCTTGAAGCTGGCCTCGGTAGAGTAAGTTGTTGATGCGAAGTCGGATGGGGCTGGTTATCCCTTCAGCGGGAGTGCAAAGCTTTTGCTAGATGCCGCCAACCATCAAATGGGACCGCACACATTGGTAGTTGGGGGCCTCCTGCAGGCTATGAGGGGGTAAGGGGAGAATATGCTAGTGAAAGCAGCGTTCCGGAGGGAGATTATGATGGTTAAGTCAGACAAACGTCGACACAAAGGCCAGGATGACTTCGGGTCGAACCGAAGATCTCGGGCGCCTTTGGATGGGCGTCGGCAACTCAAAAAAGGACTACGGGGCGATTCCTCTGTAAGCGAGGCAGAAGTTGATTGTTATGCACCAGTCGGGCCCGGACAGCAACTGGCTTTGACCATACATGGACTGACAAGTGAAGGCGAGGGTGTGGGACGCGCCAATAGTTTTGCGGTTTTCGTCCCTGGAGCTCTTGTTGGCGAGGAGATCGTGTGCACTGTGGAGACTGTGAAGAAGAACTTTGCCCGCGCCAAGCTTGACAGGGTAATTGTTCCTTCAGAGGAACGCGTTGAGGCAGTGTGCGATCTGTACCCGGCCTGTGGCGGGTGTCAGCTGCTTCACCTGAGCTATGAAGGACAGCTGGCCGCGAAGAGGCAGAGGGTTGTGGATGCCGTTGCCAGAATTGGTGGGCTGGAGGAAGTAACGGTCCATCAGGTAATCGGCATGGTTGAGCCGTGGCGGTACAGAAACAAAGTGCAGTATCCTGTGGGGTGTTGTGGTGATCAATTGGTGACGGGCTGTTACATGAGCGGAAGCCACGAGGTTGTGCCCACCGAGGATTGCTATATACAGCACCCGGTGACCATGGGAGTAGTCGCGACTGTGCGTAGGCTTGCCGGAGAGTTCGGGCTTTCTGTGTATGAGGAAAAGTCGCATCGGGGGTTCTTCCGCCATGTGCTAGTCAAGTATGCCTACGGTACTGGCGAGGTAATGGTGGTGCTGGTAACCAATGGGGTTGGTTTCCCCGGAGGCCGAGGCGCCGAGTTCGGCAGCAGGATCGCTGCTGGGCATCGTGAGGTGAAGAGCGTAATACAGAACGTGAACATATCTCGTGGGAGCGCGGTGCTTGGAAGAGATAACGTAGTCCTGTGGGGAGAGGAGACTATAACTGACACCGTCGAAGATCTGGCTTTCCGTATATCGGCAACGTCGTTTTACCAAGTAAATCCCGTCCAGACTGTTACACTCTACAGAAAAGCTCTTGAATATGCCGGGCTCAATGGTACAGAGCGGGTGCTCGATGCATACTGCGGTGTTGGGACGCTTAGCCTGTTCTTGGCACGCGCAGCACGAGAGGTGTATGGGATAGAGTCAGTGGGAGCGGCTGTGCGTGATGCCAGGGCTAATGCAGATCTGAATGGAGCAGATAATGTCCGGTTCATTGTCGGCCGAGTTGAGGATGTGCTTCCAAGGCTTGTGAGAGAGGGGCTGGCTTTTGATGTGGCAGTAGTGGATCCTCCAAGGTCGGGGTGTGATCCGGCGGTTCTGCAGGCATTGGCAGGAAAGGGGAGCGGCGGAGCAGGGGTAGGTAGAATCGTCTATGTGAGCTGCAACCCGGCTACCATGGCTAGGGATCTCAAGATTATGGGTGGACTGGGGTATACGACTTGCGAAATTCAGCCCGTGGATATGTTCCCTCATACATTCCATGTGGAGACGGTAGCGTTGATGTCGCGGCTGTAAGCCTTGATTTTACTGGGTTTGCGGGATTACATCTAAGTTATCTACTCGACCTAAGGAGGTAAAATGAGTACATGGTAACATGTCGATGGTATATTTTTATGCGAAAAATAA
>DUWJ01000349.1 GCA_012842765.1 Bacillota bacterium
TCTTTCGTAACCTGAACCATGATCTCCTGACCAGGCTTTAAGATGTCCTTAATCGATCGCGACTTCTTCCTCGGAACCGAAATCTCTTCTCCATCCGCCTCCCGTACTACGCGGGAATTGCGGCCATTATGCCCTGCTAAGGCATCATCTACATACAAAAACGCGTTGCGCTCCAAACCTATATTGACGAAAGCCGCCTGCATCCCCGGAAGAACATTCTCGACTACTCCTTTGTAGACGTTCCCCGCATACCGGGGATGAACTGATCTCTCCACAAAAAGATCCACAAGCTTTCCATCCTCCAGGATGGCGGCCCTTGTTTCGCCATTGTCGGAGTTGACAACAATTTCTCTGGACATTCAACTCAACTCCCTGGGCATCCAACCCTTAGCGATGACCAAATCTTTGCATTTATAATCCATAGGGGACACGAGTTCCCCATCCTCAACAACAAACAAACCAGTCCGATGGATCCGGGACCGCTTGACATCACATTCAACCCCGGCGATCGAACTTAGGTGCACAAGAAGGTTATCAGGCCTGAGATGAGCGCGCCCGCCACACGCACAAATAAACTCCAAACTCTCATCATCTGCCATCGATATTGAATAAACGAGCTTCCTGATATCCTCCTCTTTTTCCCCGCTCTTCGTGGTGATAGTCCCTAGGGAGGCATCCATGGCCATAAACTCTTCTGCGGCTTCATGCAAGGCGCCACATCCACTCGCCCTATAGGAAGCGTATTCAATAAGTGATGCGAGTGCAGGTTTACCCAGATACCAGCAGGCCGCCACGACCGCAATCCCCGGAGGCATGTTCCTGTCCAGCGCGTCGAAGGCCTCCTCAACGCTGATCTTGGGACCGTCAGGATCTATCTGAATGTCAACATATTCCGCTTCGCTGGAAATTCCAACCCCAAGAGCGGTGGCAAATGAGAACTTGGGCAAAGGGTGGTAGCCTTCAGAATATGCAACCGGAATCTCAGCACGCCTTATGGCGCGCTCAAAAGCTCTCATGAAACCAAGGTGTGAGATGAACCGCGCCTCTTCGCCTTTTGTAATGCGAACCCTCAGCACCATACCCCGTTCACCTCCATGCCTCGCCGGCAAGACGCGTCTTGACGCCATCCGCGCAGGCGCCACAGGCTGCGCAAGCACCAGTGCGGCAATCGGGGGTAAGTTCAGCCCTGGCGGCACGTTCTGCTTCCCGCACGAGAAATCTTTTCGAGACTCCCATGTCGATGTGATCCCATGGCAGCGGCTCATCATATGCATAGGATTTATTGGCCCATGCGGAAGGGTCAATGCCAACATCTTTAAAAGCTTGCGCCCATAGGTCAGGGCGGAACTGGTCTGACCATCCGTCAAACCTGCATCCGAGCGCCGCCGCGCGCGCTATCGCCGGAGCAAGCTCTCTGCCCCCTCTCGCAAACGCCGCTTCCAGGAAGCTTGCCTCCACATTGTGAAACGAGACTGTCAAGCCGCGCACGCGCATTCGTTCCTTCAGGTAATTCTGCTTTCTCATCAATTCCTCCCGGGAATTCTGCGCGTGCCACTGAAAAGGGGTATGTGGTTTAGGAACAAACGACGATACGCTCACGTTTACTCGGACCCTGCCCGCCTTGTTTCGCTTCCCCGCCATATTCCGTCCAAGCTCCAAAACACGACGAGAGAGATCTGCTATGCCATCCAGATCCTCGTCCTCCTCATACGGCAGCCCTATCATGAAATAAAGCTTGATGAGATCCCATCCCGATTCAAAGGCGTCTGCAGCGGCAGACATCAGATCCTCTTCGGTAACGCCCTTGTTGATCACATCCCGCATCCTTTGGGTTCCGGCCTCAGGCGCAAAAGTCAGGCCTGTCCTTCGCGACTTCTCTAGCTCCTTGGCAAGCTCCAAAGAAAACGAATCCACACGCAAAGAGGGCAGGGAAACCGCTACTCCCTTGTCTGCGTATTCCTGAACGAGCTTTCTGCTCAACTCCTCAACCTGAGTGTAATCCGCGCTTGAAAGCGAAAGCAAAGATATCTCGTCATAGCCCGTGCTTTTGACAAGATCTTTCGCCAGCGAGCAGAGATTGTCGAGTCCGCGTTCCCGCACTGGCCGGTATATCATGCCGGCTTGGCAAAATCTGCACCCTCTTGTGCAACCCCTCATCACTTCCAGAGCAACCCGGTCGTGTACAGCTTCGAGAAAAGGCACCACAAACTTTCTTGGAAACTCGGCCTCGTCAAGATCCGTCACCACCCTGCGGCTTACAGGGTTCTTCAGGCGCGGGCAATAGACACCATCTATCACCGCAAGCCTATTTACTATGTCAGCGCGTTTCGCCCCCTCTCTTTTTGCCCTGGCAACCTCGGACATCAAGTCCACAATCGCCTCTTCCCCATCGCCGATCACAAGCAGATCAAAAAATGCCGCCATGGGTTCGGGATTGGACGCACATGGCCCACCTGCAATCACGATCGGGTCGCCTTCGTGCCGGGCATCAGCCTCAAGCGGCACACCAGCCAACTCGAGCATTGCCAGCACATTGGTGTATGTCAGTTCATACTGAAGGGTAAACCCGATCACGTCGAAGGACTTCGCTGGCTCGTAGGTTTCGAGGCCGTAAAGGGGAATTTCGCGCAAGCGCATTTGCGCCTCCATATCAGGCCATGGAGCAAAAGCGCGCTCCGCGACGAATTCGGGTATGTTGTTGACTATTTCGTACAGGATCTTGAACCCTATATACGACATTCCCACCTCGTAAACGTCCGGAAAAGCCAGCAAGATACTGGCCTCAACCTCTTTCGGACTACGGCGGACCGAGTTTAGCTCGTTGCCGACGTACCTTGCCGGCTGCGACACCGACGGCAGGATTTCCTCGTACAAAACCTTCTTGTCAATCATAAAAAACGCTTCTCCTCAATCTTTACGGCCGGCCAGGACTTCACGAACCTCAGCATCGGGCCCCAACATCGATATGCCCTCCAGCAGCTCTAGTTCGGAAAGGCGTCCGATCTCGCGGCCACCTGCACCAATAACCGACACAACAGTGAAGTCGGATGACGTCACTTTGCGAAGCAAGTCGCAGGCGGTCATCTCGGGAGCTGCCACCAGCAATCTCACTGGTAACGCGCCTCGCTTGCTCAATGAAACGCGCTTGCCCATCACGGATTTGAGCCCAGCACATACTGCAGACTGCCTCTCGCGCTCAGCTGCTATCAGAATGAACAGTCCCAACGCCGGCACCAAAAAATTAAAATATCCCGCGGCAACGCCCGCCACGCCCAAAACTGCAATTCCAATCCCAATAACACGCGACATGCCAACCGCCTTGCGCGTGGCAGACGCAACCCCCAACCTCTCAGTCATCAGGGCTCTCAGAACCCGTCCGCCATCGAGTGGAAATGCCGGAATCAGGTTGAACATGGCCAAAACGATGTTGGCGCCCACAAAAAACTCGATCTTCCCCCTATCAGCATTACCATAAATCAGGAGAAGATAACCCATGGCAGCAAGAACTAGAGAAGTCATGGGCCCGGACATGGCTACAGCCGCTTCGGCCTCTGGTCGGAGCTGAATATCTCCCTCAAGCGAGGCGACGGCCCCGATCGGTGTTACGCTGATTCGCGCCACTGCGAATCCAAAGCCTGCCGCGGTGACAGCGTGCGCTGCCTCATGAACAAGCAACGACGCAAATACGACCATCCATTGCCACAGATTCCCTGCGAACGCGTATAAAGCTGCAAAGACGACAACGAGCGGGTCTACATCGAATTCGATTCCGAACACACGTGTCATTCCCAGAATCCCCGGAACCTCCCGCGGCAGCGCGCGCTTCACCTGCCCTACCCCCAGTGCCCCAGATCAGAGCAGAGAAAGCGGCAAGCCCCCAGAGCCTGCAGCCTCGAATGCCCATATGAGATTATATTGCCGTCTCAGCCACGCTAGAAGATGATCTTCTTCCTCCTCATGTATACGTTCTGCACTATGGCGATTGAAATCGTCATGGCCATCAATGCACTCCCGCCTGCGCTGAAAAATGGCAACGGTATTCCAGTGCACGGCGACACATTCATAGTCATTCCCGCATTTACGAAAATATGAACTAGCATAACCGAGGTTAGCCCAACGGCCAGAAGAGCGCCGAACTTGTCGCGCGCCTCCTGGGCCACGCTATAACCTCTGTGCACTATGAAAAAGAGGACTGCCAGCGCCGCAGTCGCCCCGAAAAACCCTAATTCCTCGGCGATCACGGAGAATATAAAGTCGGTGTGGTGCTCCGGCAGGAAATTGAGCCGAGCCTGAGTGCTCTGGCCATACCCCTTTCCTAATAGCCCACCCGATCCGATCGCTATCACTGACTGCATCACATTGTATCCATATCCGCGCGGATCAAGCCCAGGATTGAAGAATACCTTGATCCTCATCTGTTGATGAGTTTGCAGCAGAAAAAAATAGGAAAACGGAGCTATCACCAGAAGAATAACCCCGACAATCGCCAACAACAGTTTCGCATCAGCTCCAGCCGCATACATCATTGCGAAAAACACGGGGGCAAGAACGAGTGCAGAACCCAAGTCGTTTTGCGCAACCACAAGCGCCATCGGCGCCGCCACGATCAGAGCTGGCACAATGAAACTCCGCAAATCGGAAAGATCATCCTGCTGAGCAAGGTACGCAGCAAGGGCTATAACCACCCCTATCTTGGCGTATTCACATGGCTGTATGGCCACGGGTCCTATCTTAATCCAACCTATCGCACCCTTAGTCCGCTTCCCAAAAACAAAAACACTTGCAAGCAGCAATAGACTAGCCAGGTAGATCCACTTGGCAAACCGTTCCAAGTAGTGATAGTCCACACTGAGGACAACTAATGACGCAGCAGCCCCCAACGCCGCAGCAGCCAATTGCTTCTTCACATAAAGAAGCGGGTTTCCCGCCGTCAAGCGCGTATTCCATCTTGTTGCGCTGTATATCATGGCACAACCAAATAGAACTGCAATGACTACTGCAACAAGCAATGCATGATCGAGATTGCTAAGAAGCCTCCTATCAATGAGCATACTACGGCCTCCTGAAAGAGCACGAATAACAAACCTGGTCCAGTAAGGGGCCATAATGCAAAGTCAAGCTAGACCGCTCCAACCGACTCGCGCTTAACCTCTTTGACTGGAATGCTCGCCACCAAGGCAACGGATGAATCAGACGTGTCTAGTTCGACGCGCATGTCCTCTTCATCTATGTCCAAATACTTGCTAATAACTTCAATCAGTTCGCTTTTGAGCTGCTCCATAACGCGCGGTGAGAGGGTAGCGCGATCCTGCACCAGTACAAGCCTCAGCCTATTCTTAGCACATTCCCTGCTTGTCTCGGTTTCCACCCTTCCGAACAGCCGCGCGAGAAAGTCCATCATGGCGCCTACCCCCTTGATATCCCTAGCCACTTGGCGAATCGAGAAAACCAATCATCGGGTTCGAGCGTCGCCGCAATCGGCACATCATTGCCCATTATCCGAGATGCAATATCGAGAAAAGCTCGTCCAGCACGGGACTTCTCATCCATTACCGCCGGAATCCCCCTGTTGGTAGAGATTATGATCGATTCGTCATCCGGAACAACGCCCAAGAGTTCAACCTTGAGGAAATCTATGAGGTCGTCAACGTTCATCATGTCGTGTCTTTTGACCATATCGGGGCGGATCCTGTTGACAATGAGCCATGGGTTCTTAACCTCTTCCGCTTCCAACATTCCGATAATTCTGTCTGCGTCCCTCACCGCAGACATCTCCGGGGTAGTTACCACGATCGCGCGGTCAGCCCCAGCAATCGCATTTTTGAACCCCTGCTCGATACCTGCCGGACAATCCAATATCACAAAATCGAAACTCTCCTTAAGCCCCAAGGTGAGAGCCTTCATCTGTTCAGGCGTGACTGCTGTTTTGTCTCTTGACTGCGCAGCCGGCAGAAGAGAGAGATTTTCAATATGTTTATGACGTATTAGCGCTTTCTGAACATCGCAACCACCCTCAACTACATTGACTAGGTCGTATACTATTCTATTTTCGAGCCCTAGCACGAGATCAAGATTGCGAAGCCCGATATCCGCATCGACCAGTGCTACAGTGGGCCCCGACATCGCCAGGCCAGCGCCGATGTTGGCCGCTGCTGTGGTCTTGCCAACACCGCCTTTCCCGGAAGTCACTACTATAGCAGTCCCGCTCATCAAACTAACACCGTCCCCGTATGAGTTGTCCAGGGTTCTATCACGATCGACCCCTCGCGCAGATAAGCTACTTCCGGACCCTGCGGCACTTGCGTTTCGTCATCGGGCGCCCTCGTTATTTTGTCAGCTATCCGGAGCTGAGTCGGGATCAAACGCAGAGCAACTACACAGGCTTCGGCGTTTCCGGCCGAGCCCGCATGCGCCATCCCTCGCAACGACCCGAAAACCACTATGTCGCCGGTTGCCAAGACTTCGGAGCCCGGATTGACATCGCCCATCACGACGACATTCCCATCGAACGACACTGCCTGCCCTGATCTGAGAGTTCTTCGGACGAGAATCGTGTCGCCGCGCACGATCGGTTCTCCGCTCTCTGGGCCACCGTCATCGAGAACCTTCTTAGCCGAAGCCCGACCCGCGCCGGCGGCATGTTGCCGCGGCCTTCGTTGCCCAGGCTTCTCCTCACTCAGGGACAACCCGTACTCCTCCAAGATCATCCTGACCTCCTCGATCCACTCAGGCGGGACAACAGCCCCGCGCGTATCCAACCGGACCCTGGCACCTGAGTAAAAACCCTCAGCTTCGTTAAGCCTTCGGCGAAGTTTGCCCTTGAGTTCTTCTATATTCTCATCTGCGTCTATAACGAGGCGAAGCCCGTCCCTTGTTCCCTTAAAAATCACTTCCTGAGCCTTCACCGCAACCACCGCCGATTCAGCCTATCCATGTTTGATTCTCCAATAGGAATGCATTTCCTTCCTGCCTACTCGCCCGTCGGGGCGAAATAGGCTTCCATGATCTTTCTGGCAACAGGCGCTGCAGACGCCCCGCCACCTCCGCCACGCTCTATCATAACAGCAACAACTATCTCCGGATCATCGGCTGGCGCCCACCCGACAAACCATGCGTGTGGATCTCCCGGGGGAACCTCCGCAGTCCCAGTCTTGCCTGCAACGGGTATGCCAAAATTTCTAAAAGCCGAACTAGCCGTGCCTATTCGCGTCACTTCGCTGAGGCTGTGATGAAGATAGTCCCACGTTCTGTCAGAAAGGACAGCCGTCCGCATTACCTCAGGAACAGACTGCGTCTGTACTGTCCCATCAGGCGCTATCACTTGCCTGATAAGATGAGGCTTGTACATCACGCCTCGAGTAGCAATTCCACCATAGGCGACAGCCATCTGCAGCGGAGTAACAGTCACCTGCTGGCCAATGGCGTAGCTTGCAAGTTCGCCCGGCATGAAATCGCGAACACTGGAATCTGGAACAGCTCCGGTAGCCTCCACAGGCGTAAATCGCAAGCCAGTCGGCTGGGAAAGCCCGAATTGCTTTGCAGCCGAAGCCATCTGATCCACCGAGAGTCTTGCTCCCAGCTCGTAGAAGACAATGTTGCAGGAATTGATCATACCCTCAGTAAGATTCTGATACCCGTGCGAACGGCCCTTTGACCAAATAGAGCACCTCTTCCTGTAGTAGCGCGAGGAGACAGAGGGGGAGCAGAGAATCCTGTCGTCGAGATCTATCACCCCTGCCTCGAGCGCAGCTATGGCAGTGAAAGGCTTAAACGTGGAGCCGGGCGGATAAGCGCCTGATATCGCACGGTTGAAAAGCCCCGACACGCCAGTGCTCACCTGACGCCACTGTTCATCAGAGATTCTAGGAACAAACCAGCCCGGGTCGTAGCCTGGCTCAGTTGCCATGGCTATTATCTCTCCTGTGCGCGGATCTAGCGCTACCGCGGCGCCCGCCGTAGCGTGTTTGTATTTGCCAGACTGCAAAGTCTCAAGCTGCGACCGTAGAGCATCCTCAGCCGACTGTTGCACTTTGGCATCGATCGTCATCACCAGGGTAGAGCCGGCCACCGGAGCCCTGGCGCCTACCGTCGCAACAGGTCGAGAAAGCGAGTCAACCTCGATTTCAGTGACTCCATCTTGCCCACGTAGGTATTCCTCAAACTCCCGCTCCACACCACTCTTGCCAATACGGTCACGGGACTGATAGCCCTTTTCGCCAAGACGAGCAAGTTCTTCCTGATTGATCAGACCGACGTACCCGATGATGGGCCCGGCCAAGGATCCATTGGGATAGCTCCGATACGGTTCTTCCTCGATTATAACCCCGGGCAACTCAACTTTGTGCTCGGAGACCCTTACAAGCATGTAGGGGGGCACATCCTCGATGAGGCGCGTAGGCATATAAGGCAGACCATACCGGCCCTCAGTCTGCCCGGCTATCTTCGCTTCGATCTCCTCAACAGGCATTTCCAAAAGTTTAGAGAGAAGCCGCACCTCCGCCTCTCGATCCGAAAACTCTTGCGGAACAACGGAGATGGTATATGCCATCCTGCTGGTGGCGAAAACTTCCCCGCGCCTATCAGTGATTATCCCTCGCGGCGCAGATATCGGCACAAGTGCGAGCCTATTAGCCGTAGCTCTGCTCTTGTAATATTCTCCCTTTATTATCTGCAGTTGCCACAGCCTGCCCACGAGGACCAGGAACAGACATAAGGCAAAGATCTGGAATACCCGGAGTCGGCGCTCACTCTGCGTTCGTGTTCGATTCATCATACATCAACCCCGGAAAAGCTTCACTCCAAAAGTCTAGACAGACGAAACCGATCGTAAACGCTCTCGGTCCCGTGGACGAAGGTAGATCCAGTAGTGGAGCAGGGCGCCCGCGCAACAATTGAGCACCGCAACCCACGGAATCACCGTTCCAAACGCTCTGGCCCAATCGATGCCTGCGCCAAATGACCAGATAACGAATGTGTAAATCACCTCACGGATCACCGTTCCCGCGCCCACGATGACCACTGGCGTAATCAAATTCTCCTTAAAAAGCTGGGGCTCAACCAAGCCGATAATCCATGCCGCGGCCATGTTCGCACCAGCGCTTGCGCCCATGAACGATCCGCTGAGCGCATCTTGGCATAGTCCGCCGATAGCTGCGAGAACGACGCCAGGCCCAGTTCCCGCTATGATGGACATTACTGCCGAAAAACAAAACACCAGGTCGGGCACTACCCACCTGGGGAAAAGCACAGGAAAGACCGCAGCCTGCAACAGCAATGCAACGAACATGCCTAAAGCAATATGCAGTCTGTTCAACCTTTTCATTCCTGCATCTCCCCAATAGCTCCCCTTATCGGATCGATCAAGACCAAGACCTCTTCGAGCCTGTCAAAATCGACTCGAGGCCGCGCAAACGCCGATTTCGACACACCATATTTCCCGGGCGCCACCGAGATTACATCACCGAGCACGTAGCCTTTAGGATATATGCCACCAAGGCCAGAGGTGATGATTATGTCCCCTGGCTGCACATCATTGTCTGCGCCCAAAGGACGAACGTGCAGCAAACCTGAACCGTCGCCCAACCCCTCAACCAGCACGAGGTCACGTGATCTGAAATCGATGCCACCAACAGCACTCCGGGAATCCACAGTCAGAATCACTGTAGACGTATTCCGGGTGACAGACGTGACTCTTCCAACAACCCCGCGAGCAGTGACTACGGGTTTCCCGCTTGAAATTCCATGGTCTGACCCCTTGTCGATTGCCACAGAGTAAAGCCAGTTTCCTGGGTCACGATAGCTTATCCTGGCGGCGACGGCGCGTCCCCCTAGACTCTCCTTGAACTCCAGCAAGTCCCTGAGCCTTTCGTTCTCTCGCAAGGCCTCCTCCATCTGCAAGTTCTCGTAGCGCAACGCGTCAAGCTCCTCCCGAAGCTTCTCATTCTCGGCCTTCGTCTCGCCTATCGAAATAAGATACGAAGCCCATGATGAGATCTCCCTGCTCACCTTACTTGCCCCTCGAGCTATAGGGGAGAATATTTCGCGCA
>DUWJ01000350.1 GCA_012842765.1 Bacillota bacterium
AAGACAGAGATTGCTATGAGCATTTCTCCCGGAGAGCTTGTTTGCGTGAGGGACGCCAAGTTTGACGGTACAATCACTGTGGAGATGAAAGGGTTTCTAGCAGGCGGAAAATATGACACCCTGACAGTGAAGTTTTTCGAAGGCGGCAACGATGAGCCGCTGGCAACGATGAGAGTTGATGATCTTATGATCGTTGTATCGCCTCTCGGCAAGATAGTCAAGCAGGAACTGGCAGAACTGGATGGTCTAGTAGCGCCCGCTGTGTTATGGGATGACGAGGGCGTGTTCAGAGGTGCCAAAGCGCAATTCACTTTGACCAGCACAGGGTTGGGCGTTCAGCTCAATCCGCTTGTATGCGAAGTTGGATTGGTTGAGGCGAGATAGGATAGAGCAATGTGACGTGATCGGATGATCACTGGTAGTAGGGGCTCCTGTCCGCGGGCTGCCGCGACAGGCCCCCTATTTCATATCATATCCGCCCTGCGCCTGGCGGTTTGCCGTTGGGCGAGTACGCGGCCATGGGAGGCGGGATTCATGAAACGGCTACTTGACGGGTTTTTGTTGCTTTCGTTGCTTACGGTTGTGGTCACAACGATGACTGGGTGCACTTTCGGACGGGCTAGGATTGGGATAACAGTGAATCCCGATCCACTTTTGATTGA
Source organism: Bacillota bacterium (assembly GCA_012842765.1). Lineage (GTDB taxonomy): Bacteria > Bacillota > DTU025 > DTU025 > DTU025 > UBA10085. Next base: position 663 of record DUWJ01000350.1, read on the forward strand.
TTTCAATAAAAGTGAGATCGAGGGCACTGTCACATTGACGCTTGACGGCCTAGGGAGCTTTACTGTTGACGAAATAGGGCTCGACTATATTGATGCTCAGGGCCAGAGAATTGAGGGCGAGGGCCTTCCACAAGGCGGAAAGCTCACTCAGTCAATATCCCTCGTCGGGACCATGGGAGTGGTCAGGAAGACATTGCCCTTAAAGGGCGTGCTCGGCGCAGAGGGCGTGAAGATCAGGAATGAATGGTGGCTTCCAGGAGCTTTGCACCCTGCAAGCTGCAGAATGACTCTTCTTGATATATCGGGCAGGGTGGTTGGAGCAGGATCTGTGGGGTTGAAATGGCATCCCTATTAGGCCATGCCTCATATCAGGCATGGATGTGGAGCTCCACCGGAGACTGAAAGCAGCATACGAGTATTGCGCTAGGGATGTGCGCAGAATTAGGTACGTGCGATGTTGGCGAAAGGAGTAGGGCAGATGAAGTTTGATGGTAAATCCATAGCGCGCGCTGGGATAATAGCAGGCGTGTACGCAGGGTTGTGTCTGCTTCTGGCCCCTATTTCATACAGAGTTTTTCAGGTAAGAGTGGCTGAGGCCTTAACAGTGCTTCCTATTGTCTGGCCGGAAGCAGTCATAGGCCTCGCGTGCGGGGCACTCATTGCAAATGTCGCAGGTCCCCTGGGCGTGTTTGATGTGGTGTTCGGTACTGCCGCCACGGCTATAGCTGCATGGCTCACCTATCGCTTCAGGAATTCCAAAATGGCCTACTTCTTTCCGATTATCGTCAACGGGATTGTCGTTGGGACGTACGTTCCGTTCCTCGTCGGCATGGAGATACACCTCTGGACGATACCTGCAACCATGCTTCTCGTGGCTGCAGGCGAGGGAGTTGCCGTTTTTGCTCTTGGTGTGCCGCTTCTGAATGCTCTTCGGAGAACCGGCATGATAGAATAGAACAACAGGGTAGGACTCGCTTAGCGCACGACTCTTGTAGGCAACGGAGGCGTCAAGTGGGCCAGTCTTCGGCAGGAGACCGGACATGCCATGCACATTTGGGAGGTATCTTTCGGGTGCGGACAGTCGCCATAGCAACACTTGGGTGCAAGGTGAATCAATACGATTCCGAAGCGATCGCAGGGGAATTCAGGAGAGCCGGATTTGCGGTTGTGCCCTTCGAAGATGTCGCCGACGTGTATGTGATAAACACGTGCACTGTTACTCAGATGGGCGATAAGAAATCGAGGCAGCTCATACGGAGGGCCAACGCGAAGAATCCGGATGCCCTGATAGTTGCTGCGGGCTGCTATGCGCAAGCCTCGCCCGAAGAGGTTGCGGCGCTTCCTGGGGTATACGTGGTCTCTGGAACATATGACCGAGCGAGAATCGTCGAAGCCGTGCTTGATTTCGAAAAGGATTCCAGAGGGCTGGAGACGACAGGGGATCATGATGAAGCGGTGGAAGACACCCACGGTTCATTTGGACCCAAAGGGGCGAATCGAGTCCCAAAGGTGCTCGTGGAAGCTACATGTGCTTTCGGAGGCTATGAAGAGCTTCCGGCTGACGGGTGGACCGAACGTGCTCGTGCGTATGTGAAGATTGAGGATGGATGCGAGAATTTTTGCTCCTACTGCAAGGTTCCTTACGTGAGAGGGCCTGTGCGTAGCAGGGAACTGGAGAGGATTCGCAGGGAGATCGAGCGCTTCGTTGTTCAAGGATACAAGGAAGTGGTGCTTACGGGGATAGACATGGGTGCATATGGTCGGGATTTTGGGGGATCCCCCGACCTTGCGGATGTTCTTGCGGCGGCTGCGAACGTGGACGGCGTAGCCAGAGTCCGCTTGAGCTCGGTGGATCCAACTGATGTGAGCGAAAAACTGATCGATGTGATGGCTAAAAGCGATGTCATCTGTCCCCATCTGCATATTCCGCTCCAGTCAGGCAGCGACAAGGTGCTTTCACGGATGAATCGCCGCTACACTATGTCGCATTACCAGGATGTAGTTGCGATGGCGAGAGAGCGCATATCCGACCTAGCAGTTACGACTGACGTCATAGTTGGCTTCCCTGGCGAGGACGAAGAGGCTTTTCAGGCTACTTGCGATGCCTGCCAGCGACTGGGGTTTTCGAGAATGCACGTATTTCAGTATTCGCGTCGCAGAGGCACTGTCGCTTCCGGCCTGCCCAGGCAGGTCCCGAGGAAGGAGAAGGAGAGGAGGAGCGCTGAGCTGATAGGGCTGGGGCGCGAGTTGTCTCTCCAATTCCACCGAGGACTGATCGGTCGTGTCATGCCTGTCCTGGTTGAGCAGGCCGAGCAGAATCAATTTGAGGGCCTTACTGCGAATTACGTGCGGGTCTACGCCGACGGGCGGGCGCTCCCCGGCGACATTGTGGGTGTACGCATATCCGAGGCAGATGAAGGGTTTGTGAGGGGCAGCATAGAAAGGACTACATGATTCGACCGCATATGCGGCTGCCCAGGTACCTTTGTGAAATCAGCCGAGGGGGTGTAGAGTGAATGGAAGAATGCATATTCTGTAGAATTGCGCGCGGGGAAATCGATTCGTCAATAGTATATGAGGACGAGAATCTTGTGGCTTTCAACGACATCAACCCTCAGGCGCCCATGCACGTGTTGATCATCCCTCGCATGCATGTATCTAGCCTTTTGGAGCTCGGCGCCGACGGCGAGCAGCTAGTCGGCAAGGCGCATAGGGTCGCGGGGCAGATCGCTCGCGAGCGCGGATACGATCGGAGCGGGTTCAGGGTAGTAGTCAATTGCGGAGAGGATGCGGGGCAAAGTGTGCCGCATCTCCATTTTCATGTGCTCGGAGGCAGAGCTTTGGGGTGGCCGCCAGGTTGATGATGTGTACCGAGGCGCGGTGAGCATTAAACCTGTCGTTTCGTTTGACACCTACGCAGTGAGTAAAGTATAATTTGACAAGATTGCCCTGCGCGTCAAAGGATTCGCTTATGGGCAAGCGAGCAATGGTGGTTGGTTACTCTCGCACGGAGGGGGGGTATCTGTATGTCAGAGGTTAAAGTTGGAAAGAATGAGTCCCTCGACAGCGCACTGCGTCGTTTCAAGCGACAGTGTCAGCGATCCGGAGTAATGTCTGAAATTCGCAAGCGCGAGCATTACGACAAGCCAAGCGTTCGGAGGAAGAAAAAGTCTGAGGCTGCCCGCAGACGCAAGTATCGCTAGGGGCGGTTTCGGCCATACCCCCATAGTGCGTAAAAAAGTAAATATTGCTGTTTCGTCGTTCGGGCTGGCCCTACACGTATGGGGTGCTCGGGTCTACAATCAGGGAGAGGCTGTGGCCTCTCCTTATTTCTTTTCGCTGTATTCGGCATAATCCTTCGTCCGGTGGCAGATTGTAATGGTGAGGCTCCAAAAAAGTTGTTCGGGGGAAGCGCAATTTGACACGTCTACGCAGGCTGCTGAAAGGGGAGGCCAGGCGTCCTCGCATGGTTCTTGGCAAGACGCCGGTATCGCTTGATGAGAAGAAATCTGGCGGTGGTGAAGGCCCAGACCAACATGAGGCCAACGAAACCCCGATCCCCGACAGCCTGGACGGGATCGAGAAGTTCCTCCGTGAAAGATTAGGCAACGAGAGTCCTGACGTAATCCTGCGCCGATTGGTGATATGGACATCTCCTGAACTCGATGCCTTGCTTTTCTATATAGAGGGTCTGACTTCGCGCGATGTGATCAACATGATGGCCCTAAGATCGGTGATGCTGGCAGAAAGGACCACAGCCTTGGATGCCGGGGCGCTCGACCGGGAGAACATTGCCACTGTCATCTCAACGCACTTGGTGCCGTCGGGCCAGATCACCGTCGTTCGAAGCATGGAATTGGCGATGGAGCACGTGCTGACTGGCGAGGGTGCCTTGTTTGTTGAGGGAAGTCCTGAATGCGTGCTCTTTGAAGCCAAGGGTTGGGAGCATCGGGGGATAGAGGAACCCGCTACTGAGAAGGTTGTGCGCGGCCCGAGAGAGGGTTTCGCAGAGCTGCTCAGGGCCAACACTGCCTTGATAAGAAGAAGACTGAGAACACCTGATCTTAGATTGGATGCAACTATAGTGGGAGTGAGATCCAAGACTGATGTCGTAGTTGCCTACGTTGAAGGCCTCACAGACCCTGACCTGGTGGATACAGTGAAGGAACGGATTGATGCAATATGCGTTGACATCATGACTGATTCGGGCGTTTTGGAGGAACTCATAGAGGACCACACCTATTCTCCATTTCCCCAGGTGCAGTATACTGAGAGGCCTGACCGTTTTGTCGCAGCCCTCTCAGAAGGGCTCGTCGGCATTCTAGTTGACGGATCGCCTATGGCTCTCATGATTCCCGCGAATCTTTCCAGCTTTTTTCAGTCACCCGAAGACTACTATGAGAGGTTCCCCTTTGGTGGACCCCTGAGGACGTTGCGGTATATTGCAGGCGTAATAGCTCTGATCTTTCCTGCTCTTTATGTTGCGGTGGCCACCTTTCATCAGGAAATGATTCCCACCAAACTTGCCCTTGCGATCGCCGGTTCGCACGTTCCGGTGCCTTTTCCTTCACTGGTAGAGGCGCTTCTCATGGAAGTGGCGCTCGAGCTCATAAGAGAGGCCGCTATACGCATGCCTGACCCGATCTCCCAGTCTCTCGGTTTTGTAGGGGCCTTGTTGCTTGGCGACGCCGCGGTTTCGGCTGGCCTTGTCAGCCCCATAATGGTGATCGTAGTTGCCGTCACGGGCCTGTCGTCGTTGATAATCCCGCACTATCCTACAGGTTTGGCCATCAGGCTTCTGCGCTTTCCGCTCCTTTTTCTTTCGGCCAGTCTCGGGCTTTTTGGGCTGATCGCCGGGCTAATAGCGATTGCCTTGCACCTTGGGGGCCTGACATCTTTCGGCGTTCCGTATCTGGAGCCAATGATGAAGCCGAAGGAGTTGGTACGCGACGTCATATGGCGTTCGCCCGAGTACACGTTTCAAAGGCGTCCTGAGTATCCGTCGCCACAGGATCAGATACGCCAGAAAGCTTTCATGCGGACATGGATTCCAGAGGTGGCCGAGAAGGCGCGACAGGATGGGGAGGCGCTTGCGGATTCCCGAGATCAGTCTGGGGAGGAGGAGAATACGAGGGGACGGGGCTGATAAGGCGATCGCGTCAGCAAGGGTGGCACCTCCGGTCGGGAGTGCTGCGCTGGTGGCAGTCGCTATGGCAATGATGAAACCTAGACATAACGGACGAGAGGTGCATGGACAATAGGCGGAAGTGCAAAGGATGAGATTTACTACACGCAGGTGGTTGTGCTCGTTGCGGTCATTGTGTTTTCCACGGGGTTTCTTGCAGCCGCCAGGTTGTTGACGCCTGTAGCAGGCACGGCAGCATGGATATCGGTCCTGCTCGGCGGCGTAATAGGGTTGGTAATTGCATGGCTGGTGGGATCGGTCTCATCGGCCTTTCCTGAACAGAATCTGGTAAAGATCGCAGAAGACATATTCGGCAAACCATTCGGCAAGGTAATCGGCCTCACCTTCGCACTCTATTGCACTGTCGTGGTCGTGCTTGGTACACGGGAATTCGTGCTCGCTATATCTATCTCGTTTCTGGAAAGAACGCCATTCTACGTAACTACCGCTGTCTTCTTTATCCTGGCGAGCTACGCTGCCTACCTCGGCATCGAGGCGATAGCCCGCGTCTGTTTCATCTTCTTCGGAGTGGTTATCATATCCATCGCCATTTTGGGGGTTTTCGCTATTCCTGTGTTGGTTCCGGGGCGTCTCTTGCCGTTGGCGGGCAGGGGCGTGATTCCGATCATGAGGGCAGCCTTGCTTACGGCCTCCTATACAGGCGAGGCCATCGTATCGCTCGCATTTCTCAGGCATTTGAAGGACAAACGTCATGTATCCAGGGCAGTGGGAACGGGTGTGGCAATAGGGACGGCCATAATGGCAATGACAGTGGCATACGGCATTATGATGCTGGGCACAGGGGGGATATCACGCGTCACTTACCCCGCGGTAGAGACCGCTCGAATGGTTGGAGCAGGGGAGTTTCTGGAAAGAGGAGAGATTCTCTTCCTGGCGCTCTGGTTTTCCGTTGCCATCCTGAAGCTGGCTTCAGTATTCTATGCAGCCATAACGGCCATTGCAGACCTGCTCAACCTGGACAACTACAGGCGATTGATCCTTCCATTCGGAATTATATCGATGGTGCTGAGCTCTATCCCTGCAAATGTAGCTCAGTCATTTGCAGCAGTTGAGTATTTCTTGAAGTACACTGTCTGGTATGCCATTGCGCTTCCCGCCTTGCTGCTGATCGGTGCTCGCGTGTTGCGACACGAGAAGGGTGGTACACCAGATGACAGCAGATAACATGGATTATGTCGATGTTTCGAGCGACCACGGCTCGCATCCATTGGGCAGACGTCTCACAGTCGCAGCATGCGTGCTCTGCGTCGTCATTCTGGTTTTCGCTCTTGGCGGTTGTTGGGATGCGCGCGATATCGACCATATTGGGTTCATCATGGGAATGGGAGTGGACGAGTCGGATGACGGCAAAATCGTTGTCTGGGTCCAGATGGCTCTTCCGTCCTCGGGTCCGGAGGGAGCGGCCAATACCCCTGCTTGGCTTGGCTCTGCTGCCGGAAACACAATGATGGACGCCATGTCTGCGTTGAGAATGAAATCGGCAAAGACGCTGTTTCGCGGTCATGTAAAGGTGCTGGTTATTGGGGAGAAGATCGCAAGGAAGGGCTTGACGCCTATCCTGGATTATCTGGCCAGGGACTCCCAGTTTCGCTATAACTCGTGGGTATTGGTGACATCTGACCCTGTCGGAAAGATATTCGAAGTCGAGGCAGACCAGGAGAACATGGCTTCATCTTACATCAACCTGATGATGCGTCATGCAACTCTTTCGTCGGTCGCTCCGCAATCGAGGTTCAGAGATTTGTTGAGCACGGCTGCGGAACCGGGAGATCAGCCTGTTCTTGCCAGAGTCAGTCTGGTGAAAAGTGAACCTGAGGAGGAAGAGGGTGAGCAGGACGAGGCGCAGCAGGGTGTTTGGGGACAGCGGACTGGAAATGAAGGCGGAAAGGGTAAAAAGGGAGATGTTGAAACCAAAAGCGACATCGAGATAAGCGGGAGCGCTGCCCTCCATGGGGACTTGGTCGTGGGTTGGCTTGATCCCGTGCAGACTGCCATGGTTCTCATGGCTAGAAACAGACTGAAGGAATATTCATTTCTACATATGGTGCCAGGAACGGAAGGAGACACTGTCGGCGTGAAGGTATTGCATTCTCGGGCCACGATAGAGCTTCCGCCGAGACATAAGATGACCAGGACGGGCTTGCGGGGGGCGGAAGTCCGGATACGGGTAACAGGTTGTGTATACATAGAAGAAGTGATGTCCGAGGAGCAGTTTGTTTCGATAGAGGCGGATCGGAACTTGAGTCGTGGCGTTTCAGATCAGATTGAGGCGGAAATGGAATCATTGATAGAGATTGCGCAGAATCGGCTTGGGACGGACATTTTTGGAATTGGGGAAGCAGTGAGGAGGTGCATTTCCAGCGATGTGTGGGAAGACGAAATCGCGCCGATCTGGCGCGACATATTCAAGGAAATCAAGATAATTCCCGAGGTAAGCCTGAAAGTGGAAAGGCAAGGCACAACGATGACTTCACCCCGACCGCAAGCGTAATGGCTTGATCGAGATCGGCGAGGCTTCTTCTGTTTCAAGGAGAACTGGCTAATGGTATAATCAAGATGTCGATGCATTTTGGGATGGTGATTGGAATGTCGATTGCAGTGCGATTGAGGGACGATCTTAAGATCGCGATGAAATCCAAAGATGAACTGAAAAAATCCGTGATACGGTTGGCCTTGGCCGGGTTGAAAAATGCAGAGCTTGAGAAAGGCGCGCCGTTGTCTGAGTCTGAAGAAGTCGATGTAATGGCGAGGCAGGCGAAGATGAGGCGCGAGTCGATAGAAGAGTATGAAAAGGCGGGCAGGTTCGATGCTGCAGACGTGGAACGAAAAGAAATGGAAATAATCATGTCGTACCTTCCGCGACAACTATCAGAGGATGAGCTGAGGCAGATCATCTCGGAAACGATCGCTCAGACCGGCGCAGAGGAACCGCGGGATATCGGAAAAGTCATGGGCGCAGTCATGCCTAAACTGAGAGGGCGTGCTGACGGGAAGCTGGTAAACAGTATGGTCAGAGAGATGCTTGACGCCCAAGGCGGCGAGGAATAGCTTCATGCAGACCCGCGCCTGAGCCGCGAGGGCGACTGCGCTGTTGCCCGGCTTTTGACGCTGCTTGGGATCGGCATTATTCCATTTGACATAAGAGAGGGGAGGGACTCCTGCTTGAGAGCGAAAAGAGGCGTAATAGGGGTTTTCGTTCTTGTGCTGATTGTCGTGGGGTTACTGGTCCCTGCTGGCAAGTGCGCCGCAGCTCCTAAAGTATATATCGTTCCACTTCAGGGGCAGATCGAGCACGGATTGGCGTCCTTCATAGCGCGAGGGCTACGAGAAGCTTCCGATGCGGGAGCGGATGTCGTGATAATCGACATTGACACGCCTGGCGGTTATGTTGATTCCGCGCTTAAGATGCGCGATGCCATCATCTCTTCTGAGGTTAGGACTATAGCGTATGTCGATTCGCGCGCGTGGTCTGCAGGCGCTCTCATCGCGATTGCCTGTGATGATATTGCCATGAAAATGGGGAGTTCGATGGGCGCTGCTGAGACCAGACCCAAAGAGGAAAAGTACATCTCTGCGGTGCGGGCGGAATTTGAGGCAACAGCGGAGCTTCGGGGCAGGGATCCGGCTGTAGCCGGGGCGATGGTAGATGCGGACGTCGAGATTCCCGGCGTGATCGAGCGCGGTAAGATACTTACCCTCACAGCCACTGCTGCGGAGAATCTTGGCTTTATCGAATACAAAGTGAAGGACCTAGATGATCTTCTCGGACTATTGGGCCTGTCTGGCGCTGAGATCGTCGATGTGAAGCAGACTTCAGCGGAATGGTTCGCCAGGCTTCTCACGAATCAGGTTGCTGCAGAGGTCCTTCTCACGCTGGGCCTTGTAGGTCTGGCTGTAGAGCTGGTGACGCCGGGGTTCGGGATTCCGGGAACCATAGGAATCGTCTCCATCGGCCTTTTCTTCGGGGGCAGGATAATGGCGGGCCTTGCCGGATGGGAAGTCATTGTTCTGTTTCTGGTCGGCCTGACCTTGCTTCTCCTTGAGGCGTTTGTAATACCAGGGTTTGGCGTGGCCGGCATTCTCGGCATTGTAAGCGTGATTGCCAGCTTTGTACTTAGCTACCCATCCCCTGGCGAAGGCGCTGCAGCTCTAGGGATAGCGATAGGCATAGCCATAGCCGTTGTGGCGTTGGTGATATTCTTGCTCTCCCGTGGAGGAAGAAAGGGTCGTGCGCCGGCGAAATTGGTCCTTGATCACACTGAAACGCCGGAGGAAGGATACTTAGCCGTGGAGACGTACGAATCGCTTTACGGCGCTGAGGGCATAGTTGTTACCCCGCTCAAACCTGTAGGTATAGTGGATTTCGACGGTCGCAGGGTTGAGGCCATATCCGAAGGCCCCTTCGTTATGGGAGGAGCCCGCGTCCGGGTGATTCGCATAGAAGGCAACAAGGTATTCGTGAGGCCTATTACCCAAATGGATCAGGAGGATTGATTGCATGGCTATAGGCTGGATAATTTTGATTGTTGTCCTCGTTCTTCTGCTGGTGCTGCTCAACTTCATTCCCGTGGGGCTTTGGATTTCGGCATGGGCAGCAGGAGTAAACGTGGGGCTTCTCACTCTCGTCGGAATGAGACTGCGTCGCGTTCCGCCGGTCAGGATCGTGTTGCCAATGGTCAAGGCAGCAAAGGGTGGCATTCCGGTGACCGTCGACAAGCTTGAAGCGCATTACCTTGCCGGCGGAAACGTGGATCGTGTTGTCGATGCTCTGATCGCGGCGCAAAGGGCCGATATAAACCTGACCTTCGAAAGGGCGGCGGCCATAGACCTTGCAGGCCGCAACGTGCTTGAAGCGGTGCAGATGAGCGTGAACCCGAAGGTGATCGAGACCCCGGTGATTGCCGCAGTTGCAAAGGATGGAATTGAGCTCAAGGCCAAGGCTCGGGTGACGGTGCGAGCGAACATCGACAGACTCGTGGGCGGCGCCGGCGAGGCGACTATCATCGCCAGGGTTGGCGAGGGGATAGTCACGACTGTGGGCTCTGCAGAGAGTCACAAGGAAGTGCTGGAGAATCCAGACCAGATCTCCAGAACGGTGCTGAACAAGGGTTTGGATGACGGAACGGCTTTTGAGATTCTTTCGATCGACATTGCCGATGTGGATGTGGGAAGGAATATCGGGGCTCGGCTCCAGATGGACCAGGCGGAGGCCGACAAGAACATCGCTCAAGCCAAGGCCGCGGAGCGCAGGTTTGCAGCTCTCGCCCTCGAGCAGGAGAACAAGGCCAAGGTTCAGGAGATGAGGGCGATGGTTGTGGAGGCAGAGGCGGAGGTGCCGCGGGCACTTGCCGACGCATTGCGCTCAGGTAATCTTGGAGTGATGGACTACTACAACCTGCTCAATCTCAAGGCCGACACCCAGATGCGGGATTCAATCTCGAAAGTGACTGGTGCTCCAGGTTCTTCTGAGGGCTCTGGTTCGGATGCTGGCTTGAAGTAGTGCTGCCTGATGCGTACGGCAAGGTCCGGGCGATACGGCAGCGTGAAAGCATCCTTTGTTTGGCTGTGCGCCGCGGAGCGGGGATGGAGGTGTTGGCCGTATGGATATGAGCGACCTGGCAGCGCTGGTTGTATGGATAGTGGTTATCTTCTCTTACGTGCTGCGGATTGTCGCTAGAGGGTTCAAGCAGGCGGAGGAGGAAGCTCTCAAGAAGGCTCGACATCTTGAAGCTTCCAGGGATGCTCAGGCTGAGGGCCGCATGGAGCCGTCGGCGCCTGCTGATGGATTTGCGGGATCTCCTGAAGTCCCATCGACTCTGCAGTCGTATGAACTGGAATCTGTGGAAGCGGAAGAAGATTACGATGCGTGGCCGCTGCCGAAAACGAGACGTTCATTGGCGCAGGAGGCTGCCGAAGAACGGGCTTATGAACGAGAAGTGGAGATGGCTGAGCCCATCGTGACGGGTTCTCTGGGAGAGGCGGGGGACGATGCTTCGGAG
>DUWJ01000351.1 GCA_012842765.1 Bacillota bacterium
GGGGGCGCAGGGATGTTGGGAATAGCTTTTTCGCAAGTATAGGGGTCCTTAAGGCACGCGCGGAAGTTGTGCGATGCCTTCAGCTAGAAATGGTGATGTTCTCGGTGCCGGACATCATTTGCGAACTTCGCCGTTTAGGCGTATAATACACTCGAACAGTTGGAACGCGCCTATAGCTCAGTGGATAGAGCACTGGCCTCCGGAGCCAGTTGCGCAGGTTCAATTCCTGCTAGGCGCGCCATTTATTTGAGTCCCTCTGCAGATCGGCAGAGGGCTATTATTTTCGTGGAGTCGGCCATATTTCACGGCGTTCCCGGAGAAGTTGGTGAGTAGCTCTACAGTTTTCGAGATATTCCGTAACATTACGAAGGCAATTTCAGATGGCGTGTCGATGGATATGACATAATCGCGTGTAAATTATGTCCAATTGAGCAGGGACTCGCATTCCCCTCGTAGAATGGTCCATTCGCGTTAATTTTACGCGCTTCAAACAACTACGGCAATAGGGGGGAAGAAGCTTGATTGGGAGAAAAACTAGGGTTCTAGTCGTCGAGAACAACAAGGACCTGTGCGAAGTCATCGAGGCAATGCTGAAAGAAGAGGACGACATAGAACTGGCCGGAACGGCCTATGACGGGATCCAGGCTTTGGAGATGATACCCAAGACCCAACCGGACGTTATCCTCCTCGACATCATCATGCCGTATCTCGATGGACTGGAGGTTTTGGCCCGCTTGGATGAAACGGGCGTCGAGGAACGCCCAAAGATCGTTATGCTTTCGGCATTTGAAGAGGAAGAGATGGTCAGGAGATGTGCTCGTCTCGGAGCGGATTACTATCTTCTTAAACCTTTTGATAGGGACAACCTTATCAACCGGATACGGCAGGTAGTCAGCGCTGAACCGCTTGCCCCAAAACCCAAGACGGATAGGGCTTACGCCTCTCGAGAGAGGGCGCGTGAAGTTGACCGGAAGCCCAGAGGCGCGCAGTTCGATCTGGAAACAGAGACTACAAGGATTCTTTATAACTTGGGTGTGCCCACCTACTTCAAAGGCTACTCCTACATAAAAGAAGCAATAATGCTCGTCACACGCGACATCGGGCTCTTGGGCGCGGTCACGAAGTCGCTCTATCCGAAAGTTGCCGAAAAGCACGGCACCACTCCCCTCATAGTCGAGGCCGCTATAAGGTACACAATACAAAAGACATGGAAACAGGGAAACCCTGAATACATCAACAAGATCTTTGGCTATGCCGTGAACCTGCGAGAAGGAAAACCGCCGACCAACTCGTTTTTCATTGCCAAAATCGCAGAGGAGCTCCGCTTGGAAATGCTTGAGTGCGCGCAGTAAGTCTGCTATGCAATGAAATGGGCGAACCCGCGGCGGGCCTTCGGTTCGCCGCTGTTTGCTTTGCATACGCAGCCCGGGTAGATCCACGGCAACGCGAGTCCGCAGCCTTCCTTCTGTTGTGCCTGCTGTGACTTCTTCTATCGTGTCAACCGACTGAGAAAATGTCACCCCTGTGGTTGTGTTCCGCTGGCAACCCGTGCATTATGCTCAGGCTCGCGGCCGAGGCTGAGTCTTCGATCGCCGGTGTGGAGTTGAACTCGGCTAGGCTGTAGCATTTTCCCTTGTAGAGTGCGTTGATTGACCCGTCCATGTGCGTAACGGAATCCGACAACATGGCCGTA
>DUWJ01000352.1 GCA_012842765.1 Bacillota bacterium
AAGTATCAGCTCCATGAGTCTGATACGGGTTCTCCAGAGGTTCAGATAGCGATCCTTACAGAAAGGATAAACTATCTTACTGAACACCTGAAAGTCCACAAGAAGGATCATCACTCTAGGCGCGGCCTTCTTAAGATGGTTGGTAAACGTCGGGCGCTTCTAGACTACCTAAAGGATAGCGACATCGAAAGGTATAGAGCGCTCATAGAAGAACTCGGACTTCGCAAGTAGCGCAGAGTGAATGAGAGCGGGTATTTGTGCCCCGCTCTCTTGTTCATGAGTGCAACAAGGCAATGTGTAGGAGGTAAACAACTTAATGCATCAAGTTTTCCAGGCGGACATAGCTGGGAAGAGACTGGTAGTCGAGACTGGCTACGTAGCCCAGCAGGCTAATGGATCTGTTCTGTGCCGGTACGGCGACACTGTGGTGCTCGTCACTGCAACAGCGTCCAAGGAACCCAGAGAAGGCATAGACTTCTTCCCGCTTCTCGTGGATTACGAGGAGAAACTCTATGCCGTGGGCAAGATCCCAGGCGGGTTCATCAAGCGCGAGGGGAGGCCGGGAGAGGCGGCTATCCTTGCGGCGCGACTGATCGACAGGCCTATCAGGCCGTTGTTCCCCGACGGATTTCGCAACGACGTTCAGGTTGTTGCTACAGTCTTTTCGGTGGAACCCGGGATTGATCCTGCGCTCTTGGCGATGAATGGCGCGTCAATTGCTCTCTCTATTTCTGACATACCGTTTGACGGCCCAATTGCCGGCGTCAAAGTGGGGCTCGTTGATGGGCAGTTCATTATCAACCCCGGAGTTGACGAGTCAGAGAGGTCAACACTCTCTCTGACAGTGGCGGGAACCGAGGATGCCGTTCTCATGGTGGAGGCGGGGGCCAATGAAGTCCCCGAAGAGCAGGTGCTGGATGCGATCATATACGGCCACGAAACGATCAAAGAGATAATCCAATTCCAGAAGAAAATAGTAGCTGAGGTTGGGGTTCCTAAGAAGGAGTTCGTGGCTTTTACGCCAGACCCGGAGATCGCAGAGAAGGTAGAAGAGTATGCGTACGACAAGCTCAATCAAGCAGTGCGCAATCCTGACAAGGTAGCTCGCGAGGAGCTGACAAATGCTGTAAGGGAAGACGTGCTGGCCCATTTCGCCGAAATATACGGTGAAGAGGTTCCCGTTCGGGACATCAACGGTGTTTTGGATGTTCTGCTCAAACAGATAGTTCGCAGGATGATCACGCAGGAGCAAACCCGTCCCGACGGAAGAGCTCTTGATGAGATTCGCAAGATTACGTGTGACGTTGGGCTTTTGCCTCGGGTTCATGGTTCTGCGATGTTTAGGCGCGGACAGACTCAGGTGATAACCGCGTGCACTTTGGGTGCAATAGGCGAAGAGCAGATCCTGGACGATCTAGGGCTAGAAGAATCTAAGAGGTATATGCACCATTACAATTTCCCGCCATACAGTGTGGGCGAAGTAAAGCCGATGCGCGGCCCTGGCAGGCGTGAAATAGGGCATGGCGCTCTTGCAGAGCGGGCTTTGCTGCCCGTCATACCTGACGACGAAGAATTTCCGTACACTATAAGAGTTGTTTCGGAGGTTGTGGAGTCTAACGGGTCTTCGAGCATGGCATCGGTATGCGGAAGTACGCTTTCACTAATGGACGCGGGAGTGCCGATCAAGAAACCAGTGGCTGGAGTAGCCATGGGGCTTGTCAAATACGGCGACGACTTCGCTATACTCACAGACATACAGGGCATAGAGGATGCCCTTGGGGATATGGACTTCAAGGTGGCAGGGACGCGCGACGGAATCACCGCCGTTCAAATGGATATCAAGGTTCGGGGCATTTCCAGAGAAATACTCCAGGCAGCGCTTGAGCAGGCACGCCGCGGAAGGCTTTTCATCATGGACAGGATGCTCGAGACGATTCCTCAGCCCCGAGCGGAATTGTCGCCGTATGCGCCACGAATGCTGACGATAAACATAGATCCCGACAAGATCCGAGATGTGATCGGGCCCGGCGGAAAGATGATTCGGAAGATCATCGATCTTACGGGGACCAAGATCGATATAGAGGACGATGGAAGGGTTTTTGTGTCCGCAGTCGACGAGGCACAGGCCCAAAAGGCCATAAACATGATTTTGGAGTTGGTGCATGATCCTGAGCCAGGCGAGGTATACACCGGCAAGGTGACGCGTATCATGCCTTTTGGTGCCTTCGTAGAAATACTTCCCGGCAAGGAAGGGCTAGTGCACATCTCTCAGCTTGCTCACGAGAGAGTAGCCACTGTTGAGGATGTCGTGCAAGTGGGCGACGATATCAACGTGCGAGTCACGGAAATCGATAGCCAAGGCAGGATAAACCTCTCACGCAAGGATCTTCTGCCGAGGCCTGAGGGCATGCCTGACTCTCCGCCCCCACGCGGAGATAGAAGACCGCCATCAGGAACTCGTGGTGGTGGAGCCCCTCGGGGAAGAAGCGGGGGTAGGGACCGCAGATAAAGAGCGTATGACTTCGATGCGAATAGTGTGAAGAGGATACAGCGCTTGTAGCAAGATAGCCGGAATAGCTCCGGCTTTTTTGTTTTTTGAAGGGACTCGGCTACCAAAGTAGAATATACAATACTGTGTACGACTTGGGAAGGCGGTGGGTCCGTTGGGATGCATTGATCGGACTTTCACAGTTCTCGTGGTAAACACAGGTTCCACATCCACCAAGATTGCGGTTTTCTGCGGCTGCAAACTGCTCTTTTCAGACAACATACAACATCCCCCTGATGAACTGGCGCGATATGCCAGAATCCCTGAGCAACTCGAATATCGCAAAGGTGTGATCCAGCGCAGCCTCGCTAGTAGTGGCGTAGCGCTCGAGCAGATAGACGCCATCATATCCCGCGGTGGCGCCCTCAAGCCGGTGCCGGGCGGAGTCTACCTGATAGATGAAGCCGTGGTAGACGACCTTCTCAATCGTCCATCCACGGAGCATGCCGCCAATTTGGCCGCTCCGATTGCCCGTGCCTTTGCCGACTCATTGGGAGTCCCCGCTTATTTTGCCGATCCAATATCAGTAGATGAGTATGAGCCTCTTGCGAGGCTATCCGGATTGCCGGAGATCTCGCGGGTGTCCAAACTACATGCGCTTTCTATCCGAAGCACTGCAGCAAAAGCCGCTGCGAGTCTCGGCAAGGCGCTGGAAGAGGCAAACCTTGTGGTCGCCCATCTTGGCAGCGGGATATCGATATCCCCGGTCAAGGCTGGTAAAATGGTGGACGCCAATGGGGCGGATGATGAAGGCCCGTTCTCGCCGGAACGCTCAGGTTCTGTGCCCATGAGCGATCTGGTGACTTTGTGTTATTCGGGGCAGTATGATGAGGGCGAATTGATTCATCTACTCACCCATGGAAGCGGGCTTTTTGCACATCTAGGGACTACCGATGCTCGCGAGGTCGAGAAGATGATCCTTGCGGGAAATACGCGTGCGTCAGATGTAGAGCAGGCCATGGCCTACCAGATATCCAAGGAGATAGGAGCCATGGCAACAGTTCTTTGTGGGCGTGTTGACGCGATTGTTCTTACCGGAGGGCTTGCAGCTTGGGATCGCCTGGTTGGACACATCACAGAGAGATGCTGCTTCATAGCGCCCGTAATCACCTATCCTGGCGAGAACGAGATGGAAGCTTTAGCGAGCAGCGTCATAAGAGTGCTTGCCGGGGAGGAAGAAGCAAGAGTATATGCATCAGTCTGATCAGATTGGGATTTGATCCGAAGACATACCTGAGGGAGGAGATGTCGATGCTTGCAGCTTTCGATGAGGTTGTAGCGCGCGCGAAGAAGCGCCCTTCAGCTAAGGTGGCAGTTGCTGTTGCACAAGATCGTGAAGTGCTCGAAGCCATTCAAATGGCTCATGGGATTGGGATGGGCGCGTTCGTCCTCGTAGGGGATGAGAAGTTGATACGACCGCTGGCGTCAGAAGTGGGCCTTGACCTTTCTGAATTGGAAATTGTCCATGAACCTGATGCCAGGACTGCTGCCCTGCACGCGGTTGAACTAGTCAGCTCTGGGCAGGCGGGCATATTGATGAAAGGCCTGATCCCAACTGCCGATTTCCTTAGGGCTGTTTTAGATAAGGAGGTTGGTCTCCGGACCGGGAAGCTATTAAGCCATGTGGCGGTCTTCAAATCTCCGAGGTACGATAGGCTGATTTACATGACCGATGGTGCTATGGTAGTGGCGCCCACGCTTCAAGACAAAGTACAGATAATTCAGAACGCAGTAGGGGTGGCACACAAGCTCGACAACGAAGTGCCTAAGGTTGCGTGCATAGCCGCTGTCGAGGTGGTCAATCCAGACATGCCTGAGACTGTTGAAGCGGCAGCGCTGGCCAAGATGTGCGATAGGAACCAGATACGCGGATGCATTGTAGATGGCCCTCTTGGCCTCGACAATGCAGTCTCTGAGGAGTCTGCACGCCACAAGGGAGTGGATGGCCCTGTGGCCGGCAGAGCAGACATTTTGCTTGTTCCAAACATTGTTGCAGGAAACGTCATATACAAAACCCTGGTTTACTTCGGCCAAGTTGAGACCGCGGCTATACTGACCGGAGCTCGTGCTCCAATCGTGCTCACGTCGCGCTCAGACTCTCCTGAAGCCAGGCTGAACTCGCTCGCGCTGGCTATTGCAACGTCATAGTAACGGAGGTGGTTGGAGTGAGCGATTTCAGGGTTCT
>DUWJ01000353.1 GCA_012842765.1 Bacillota bacterium
AGGGCCATGCTCGACATGAAAGATCGCGGTTCAGTCGTTTTTGACTACGGAAACAACATTCGCCAGCGCGCGTTCGATGCCGGCGTAAAGGATGCCTTTGATTTCCCGGGCTTCGTTCCCGCCTACGTAAGGCCCCTCTTTTGCGAGGGAAAGGGCCCCTTCAGGTGGGTGGCGCTTTCAGGCGATCCGGAGGACATCTACGTAACTGACGAGGTGATTATGGAGCATTTTGCCTACGATGAACACCTGGTCAAGTGGATTCAGATGGCCCATGACAAGGTGGCGTTCCAGGGCTTGCCCTCGCGAATTTGTTGGCTGGGCTACGGAGAACGCGCCAGATTCGGGTTGATGATCAACGATCTCGTGGCCCAGGGCAAGATCAAGGCACCTATTGTGATCGGCCGCGACCATCTGGATTGCGGATCAGTTGCATCGCCCAATCGCGAGACCGAAGGGATGAAAGACGGGTCTGATGCGATTGCAGACTGGCCTGTGCTCAATGCACTGCTTAACGCGGTAAACGGTGCCACGTGGGTTTCATTTCACCATGGCGGCGGTGTCGGCATAGGCTACTCCCTCCATGCCGGAATGGTAGTGGTGGCGGATGGAACCCCGGAGGCCGCAGTCAGGCTGGAACGCGTGCTTACCGGAGACCCGGGGACCGGGGTCATGCGTCATGCAGATGCAGGTTATGAAAAGGCCCAGGCTTTCGCCGCCGGTCACGGGATCAAGATTCCTAAGATCGGTTGAGCAAGCTTCGCAGTATCCTGCGCGATCCTCCATTGCGACTTGCTCAAGTTAGGACAGCCAGGAAATGGCGCTTGCCGCACTGCAAGGCCGTGCGGTCAACGCACTCTGGCATAGTCCAGCTCCTCGAGGGCTTGATCTACAGTGAGTGGGACGGAAACGTCCCACCCTCTTTTTTTCAGGGATTCGAAGAGATCTGCCAGGACAGGGGGCTCGATCCCTGCATCCCTTAGCGCGTCGGTCTGGGCAAAAACCTCTTCTGGCGTGCCGGAAAGGGCCATCTTGCCTTGCCCTGCCAGCACATATACCCAGTCTGCTATTGCTGGAACGTAGTCGATCTCGTGGGTGGAGACGATGTATGTTATTCCGCTTTCCGCATGAAGCTGGGCGAGGAGCGAGGCCAGCTCTGTGCGGGAACGCGGATCAAGCCCAGTGAAAGGCTCGTCCATTATGAGAAGCTCAGGCTCGGTGATTAGCGCTCCGGCCAGGGCAACCTTCCTTTTTTCGCCTCCGCTCAAGTAGTGTGGCACTTTCCTCCTCAGATGCCATATCCCTAGCCTGTTGAGGATAGCCTTGCCCTTGGCCTCTATCTCATCTCGCGGCCACCCCAGTGCCCGCGGGGTAAACGTTACATCATCCCATACTGTAGGTCCGATGATTTGGTCGTCGACGTTTTGCAGAACTACGCCCACTCGGTTGCGCATCTCCTTGAACTGCTTTGACGGGCTGAGCCCGAAGACGCTGACCTTGCCGTCGACTGGCGCAAGCAAGCCGAGGAGGTGGAATATGAGGGTTGACTTGCCGCTCCCGTTTGCCCCGAGAACTGCGACTCTCTGGCCCCTGCGGACGGAAAAGTCGAGTCCGCACAGGTCCACCTCTGTTTGGTCGGGATAGACGTGTCTTAAGCACTTTATCTCGGCAATAATCTTATCGCTCATCTGTAAAGGAACACCCCCACTAGAGTAAGTGCGGAATATGCGAGCAAGGCAAAGTCCATCGCATTGGGAGGCCGATGCTCGCTTGTGGCGGAAATGCGCTGTGAATAGCCTCTAACCTGCATTACTCGGTACATTCGCTCAGTCATGTCGGCTGAATGGATCACTAGAACTCCAAGCATTTGGCCGTATGTACGAAGCTGCTGTGGAAGGGTTCCGCTGACCCCGCCCCGCAGTCGAACGGCGACCATGAGTCCTTGCAGTTCATCTACGAGGATGAAGAAAGCCCGGTAGCCCATGAATAACGCATCTGCCACGAGGCTCGGCAGGACATGGGAAATAATGGAGAAGACATCCACAAACGATGTGGTGGTGATGAGAGTCGCGGCTGTCAACCCCGCTGTGAAAGCCTTAGTCACTATGGTAATGGCGTACAACGGATTCGACCATACTGATCCTATGGCGAAAAGTGCGGCAAAGACTACCGGGTAAATAGCAATGCGCGCCGTGTACCAGAGCGGCTGCTTTGTAGCGCATGCTAGCAGAACGACCGCACCTGCCACGAGGCCTGCCATGGCGGGCGATGATGACGCTATTGTTGATGTGAGGAGTAAGGCCGATGCAAGAACCTTCGCCCACGGCAGCGCTGCGTGCAAAGGAGTGCGACCGTTCGCTGCCAGCTCGTCGATGAATCGGATATCCAAGTCTAGGCCTCCCCTGTGCGTCTGGGTTCTTCTTCGTCATCGTCGTCCCCGGGTACTGGGAGGGTGTCCATGCCGATAAGGTCTGGACGGGACTCCGAGATGAACTGGACGACAGACCCTGTAATCACTGCTTCTATGGCCCAGCCTACTATCCCGGCTGTGTAGACGATTGTGGCGAATGTCTTGAAAGAGGCAAGACGGGTATCGCTATCTGGGTCATGCTCGTGGGAATCGTGATCTGGAAGGAGATGGTCGGCTTCATCAAATGGCTCATCTTCTTCATGGACTGTGTGGGTGTGATGGTCGTGTATCACGAGCGACGGATTGATCTCGGTGCCGGCAACTATTCCTAGCATGGCTGTGGTGGACACGGCCAAGACGATAATGGTGATGATGGCGGTTTTCACAAATGGACGGCCTTTTCGGGAACCAAACAGGCTCCATAGGAGCCAGCCGAGGGTGATCTCCAGGCCCGTTATTAGAGTATTGAGTCCGATTACTGTGATTCCGCCATGGGCACCCAATGCCAAAATCAAGTTTGTGATAAATCCTGCTATGAATCCCTCAGCGGGCCCTGCCATCATGCCAGTCAGCACCGTGAAGTTAACATGGTAGTGGAGAACTGGTATGGGAAGGCTCATCGCCAGCAACATGACGGCGGAGAGTATCGCGATCCGGGGAACGGTGCGTGCCCGGTCTTGGCGCCTTATGGAGGACACGGCGAAAAGAAGCAGGATTGCTGTTGCCCCAAACCCGGCCAATATCCATGGCAGTGGAAGAACCCCATCGGGAATATGTAGATGTGACATCTTTTACTCCTCCTTGTTTGTGCCGGGTGTGGAAGCTGGAGCCGCCAGCCGGCAGGTGGCGCATTGTCCGGTCAATTTGAGCCAATGGCTGTCTATGGTGAAGCCGGTGGCTTGTTCGAGCTTGCGCGCTAACGACGAAATCTCACAGTCCCCGAACTCAACCACTCTGCCGCATCCGGTGCATATGAGGTGATGATGGTGCCCGGCGTTGCCAAGGTTCCGTTCATATCGGTCGGCGCCATCATTGAAGTTGATCTTGCTCAGGACTCCCACATCCTTAAGAAGCTCGAGGGTGCGGTAGACTGTGACAAGGCTTATATCCGGTTGAGACCGCGTTACCGACTCGAACACTTGTTGTGCCGTCAGATGTCCGGGGCCGTGCTCAAAGAGAAGAAGGATCAGCCTTCGTTGTTCGGTCAGCTTGCATCCGGAGTTTCGGAGCATGCAGATGGCATTTTCATACCAGTTTTGGGCCACTGGGGTTGCAGAAAACTCTATAGGACTTTGCACAGCGGCTGCTGCCGCAGCTCCGGATGGAGCAGGTTTGACGGGTTCATCTGACCCATTCTGCGGTGCCATCTCATCACATCCACACAAGAATCTAAATGAAAGTCATTTGCAATTATCTCTCACATTATACTCTTCTCCCCCTGCCAAGCGCAATAGAAGATAAGCCAAGTGCAATGTCTCACCTTTGTGGTGAGTGTGCATTGATATGTAAATCCCGCAGAGCTGTTGTATTGATACTGCGGGCAGAGGGTGCAGACGGCGCGTCGGATGCTATTGAGAATTGCTTATTGCTTCAGGAAGTATGTCTCGCGGTTGAGGTCGCTTTATCTTTGAGCCCTAAGCAGCTTATTGGCACGCGTTGAACTGCCTTTTTCGGGTGAGAGCCGGTTTATGCATTGAGCATGTCCAGGAAAACATCCGCTGGTTCGCCTCAATGGGAGGCGACTAATGTCAGCTGCGTCTTCCGCCGGGTTTGCATGATTGTTCAATCGCGATTGCTATCCGGCGCAAGGGCTTCAGCTGTTCCGGGGAGCGCTCGAATCGCCGTTTCTCGGAGTGCGCGGGCTAGAAGGAATTGCCGGGCTCACGGAGAAAGCGTATGCGGTAACATACAGGTCTTTGTTCCCCAGAAGGTAGAATGCAACGCCTCGTGAGGGGTCGCTCCTCGCGTAGGGGTGTGGATTGGAATTGTAGGTTTTTCATGCAGGAGGTGCCATAAGTTGAGTGATAGAACTGTGCAGCAAGTAGTGGAGTGTGTCCCGAATTTCTCGGAAGGCAGGCGGCCTGAGGTTGTTCGGGAGATCGTTGCGGCCATA
>DUWJ01000354.1 GCA_012842765.1 Bacillota bacterium
ATCGCCCAAGCACGAACAGGCCGCATGCCGGTACTCTTCACGGCCCGCGGCATCATGCCGCTTTTCATCGCCTTGCAGTCAGCCCTTAACGGAAAGACGGTTCTTGAAGGTTCATCACCGTTGGCAGACAAAGTAGGCCGCCAGGTGTTCGACCCAAGGGTTTTTGTATATGATGACGCAACTGTCGACTGCGCCCTTGGAAGCTGCCCAATGGATGCCGAGGGCGTAAAGTCGCGCAAAACACCCCTGATCGAGGCAGGTGTCGTCAAAGGCCATTACTACGATCTTCAAACCGCGGGCAGGGCAGGCACTTCTAGCACGGGAAATGGCGTCAGGCAAGCCCACGCCGGCGACTACTTCGAGGGGCAGCCGACTCCAGGCACGAGCAATCCGCTGATCGCCCCGGGCACCGAGAGCCTTGAAGACATGATCGCGTCGATGGATGAAGGAATCATAGTCGACCAGGTAATGGGGGCCGGACAGGGCAACGTTCTGACAGGAGATTTCTCTGTCAACGTGCACCTAGGTTTCAAGGTAGAACATGGCAAGATGGTGGGCCGCGTAAAGGACACGATGGTCGCCGGCAACACCATAAAAGCACTTAACGACATAGTTGCTATAAGCGACCGCGCAGAGTGGGCCTATGGACAGTACTCCGCCCCTGCGTTCTTGTTCCGGTCTCTTGGAATAGCGGCTAAAGGAAGTTAGGGGGCCACAAGATGGAATGGGCACGGCATGAATCAGAAGCGAACGCCTTGCCCACGCCATGTGCTCATCGGGTGTACCCGGATCATTCGGCGGCCAACGGAAACCGCTAATCGCGGGTTCGCCAGCCGACTGACCCACCCATCGGTCGAAATCTCGGGGTTACCTCGCCCTTGAGCGCATCATACGAAAGGTGATGTAAAAGCAGCGCCAATTATACGCCCATCTACAAGAGCCACCGCCCTGAAAGAGGTTTGGGTCAGCATGAGGTCAAACCCGCCCCGCTGACCCACCAATCAACGCCCGGCTCGCCCATACACCTGCTCCAGCAGCCCTTCCAGCTCCCGTATGTCGCGGATAACCCAATCGGCTGCATATTCCGGGCCGCCCCTAATCCGCCTGGTGCCATCTGAATCCACCAGAACGGTGTGGATTCCAAACACTCTCTTGGCAGGGGCCAGGTTCCGCAAATTGTCCTCAACAAGGATGCACTCGGCTCCCTCGGCGTCCAGATAGTCAAGGATCCGTCTATATGCTTCGAGTTCAGGCTTTGGACAGCAACCCGCCGCCTCGTAATCGAATATGCAGTTAAAATGCCCGGGGGTTACTCTGAGGGCTGAAAGGACCCTCTGAGCATGGCTGCGGTCTGCATTGGTGAATATGACCTTTGCCGGGCTCAGCCGGCCTAACATTGCATCCAGTTCCGGATTGGGATCTATGTGATCAGAATGAGGCACATCGTGCACGAATTCCATGTAGTCTCGCACGTCGACCCCGTGTTCGTGATATAGCCCTCCCAGGGTAGCTCCGTATTCCATAAAATACCTCAACCGGTATTCCTCGGCCTCCCGCCGAGAGACACCGAGGCGAAGCATTATGTACTCGATTATTCTGTCGCGCACGAGGTTCATCAGCCCATTGGACGCCGGGTATAGTGTCTCGTCTAGATCGAACAGTATAAATCGAATGGGCACAACCACTCACCCCAAGCAAGGATATCACTGCAGGTTAAGCCTGCGTGGGCAGGCAGTTTTCGAGATTCACACGATGCCATTGTCAAGACGATAATGGCATTGGCTCGCAAAACAGAGATAGAGAGACGCGCCGCGGTCGGGGAACCTGCATCCTCCCGTTCCGCAGCGCGCTGAGGAAAATCGATAGATGATACGGGCACAAAAGCCAATCTAAGAGCAACATACGCCTCTCCAGACTTACCTCGAGAGATGGGTGCTTAAGCGAGTGCCCATCGCAGCTATCCATCACGTTTCTTTATGTACCGCTCCAGCTTGCGTTTGACTCTTTGAAGCGCATTGTCAACAGACTTTACATGACGGTTCAGTTCGATCGCTATTTCCTGATATGATTTGCCATCAAGGTATGCGTTGAGCACGTC
>DUWJ01000049.1 GCA_012842765.1 Bacillota bacterium
AGAGTCCGTTCGATTCTTGATGCGGCTAAGAAGAACGACATATTCGTGATTATGGTGCACATAGGTGGCACCGCTCGTCGTGGCGCAGGGTCTGACGAATTCGCAACACTAGTTGCCGATTATGCACACCACATTTTCGTGGTCCGGGCGGGAAACGATGACGGATTCTTCACCCGGTTAGCGCAGAAAAACAAGATTCCCCTGACAGAAGTGGATGACAGGATTGCCATGGGGCCCGCAATCATGAAACTGCTTAACACCAAGTAACATGAGAGCATGTGTCTGGAGGGTATTAGATGCGCAGAATGAGTAGGACGGTCTGTGCAGTTTTCGCGGCGGCTCTGGTGATGGCAGTGGCTGTAGCGCCTGCTCTGGCTGAGCCGATAATTCACGATGTGAGGCCTGGATATGGGGTTACGGGAATCGGATGGATATCCGATTACCACGCCCCGTTGCGCGGTTCTGCTGTGGATACCCGTGTATACTATCTGGACAGCAAAGTGGAAGGGCCCACGACCCTTGTGTTGGGAGGAACTCATTCCAACGAGATTGCCGGGATCATGGCTGCCACATTGCTCGTGGAGAGGGCGGTGGTTACTACCGGAAGACTCATAGTAGTCCCATACGCCAACGCATCCGGGGCAAGCTATGCAGATACATATCATCCCGAGATCGGTTATTACAGCTTGACTACAGAGAGTGGAGTTCGTGTTTTCAGGTATGGAGATCGCCTCACAAACCCGGAGCACCAGGGACCCGATGCTGACAAGTACATTCACTATCCGTCGGGTCAGGAGTTTCCCGGTTATGAAGCGCGCAACCTTGACAGGGCCCATCCGGGCAAGGCTGACGGCAACCTCACCCAGCAGCTTGCATACGCTTACCACCAGTTGTTGCTTGAGGAAAAGGTAGATGTGGCTTTCGACCTACATGAAGCCGGCCCCACGTCTCGACTGGCGAACATGGTTGTGGCAAACCCCAAGAATATTGATTTCGCGGTGATGGCCATAGTCGATCTGGAGATGCAGGGAATTGTGATGAATGTGGAGCATTCGTCCGACACTTTTCACGGTCTTTCCCACAGGGAGTGGGGAGACACTACTCCTGCTGCTTCGTATTTGATCGAAACGCCTAACCCTGCCCAAGCCCCCAATGCCATCAACCCTGATGTGGTAAATGACAAGGTTAATCCCTTGTCCCGCAGAACTGCTACACACCTTGCTACGATAGATGCAGTGCTCAATGCACACGAGCTCCTTGACGGCAAGCGCACGCGGTGGGTTGGATTGCCTTCTTATGAGGAATTGGTTTCGGACGGACTCGAAGAATATCTGAGATAGACCGGAATTAAGAAGGAGGGCACAGACTATGTTCAGACCTGATTCCAGGAAACGCATTTTTGCAATAGTGGCACTGCTTGCGTTGGTTATGGTTATGACTGGTGTGGCAGGGGCGGAGCTGCCACAGGAAGTCCGCGCGCCAAACGGTATGGTTGCTGCGGCGCACCAGTTGGCGGCCGAAGCCGGAGTTGAAATCCTCAAAGCTGGTGGAAACGCTGTTGATGCTGGAGTTGCCACTGCGTTCGCAGTCGGAGTAGTGGAGCCCAACGCATCAGGCTTAGGCGGCGAGGGCATGATCGTAATCTA
>DUWJ01000355.1 GCA_012842765.1 Bacillota bacterium
ATTATCCCATAGAGAAGTGGGCGATTTCACCGATGCTCTAGCATTTGAGATTGAGGTTCCAGAACCCTTCCTCGATAGAGTGCGCGGAGTCACCGATGAGAAGCTGCTTCTGGAAGGGAAAGACGAGTTCGTGATGAAAGCCGGCGAACACGGTCTGCTCTACGAGAGCATCGACGAAAACGGATGGCCCATCGATGAGCGCGTCGGGCGAACCAACTCGACTATAGACATGATTATCACCATGTTCAACGAGTTCGAACCGGGTAGAGAAATCGGTTATGTGAACCTGCCGCTCAGGGACGAAGTGGTAGCAAACGGATTGGGCAGCTACCTCCTCGACCCCAACAGTGCGGCGCCGGACAGAGTAGTCTTCGACTGAGCCGACATGGCTCAAGTCATTATGCATAATGCAGGAACACATTACGCCACGCCTAGCACTTTCAAGGTGCACGGCGTGGCGTATCCGTTCCCGCTCGATTCGGGTTGGGCGAACGCCCCATAATCCATGAAGAAATGCATCCGAATAGCCCTGGGGATGGTTGCTCAACGCTCGCTAACATGTGCAACACGAGGAAAATCAGACCGCTGCGTGGAACAGTAGTACCAAGCATACCATGCCTTGCATGATCAAGAAGTTGGTGGAGAAATTATGATCGAAATCGGCAGACACTGCAATAGCAGGTTCTGGGTCCCGCCGGAGCTTGTGGAATACGATGCACTGTCAGGCGATGTGAACCTTGACCGTACAGCGCTCCCCTTATCGTCCGAACATATTGTTTTTCGGCGCTACGGCGCGTTGCGACGGGCAGTCAATGCCCTCAACGCCTTGCCTACAGGATCCAACGTCCTCGCAGTAGTCGGCGCGTCAAGTTCGAAGGCGCCCCAAATCTGCTCAATGATCAAAGGGCTACAGTCGATGGAAGAACCCCGTGTGCGCCTCCTCGATGTCCGGGGCCACGCCGACCATGCTATCATCCGTGAGGGAATAGACATTGCCCGCAAGACCGATGCCGCACTGGTTATGGCGATCGGCGGCGGGACTACCCTCGATGTAGGCAAGGCGATAGCAGGTTTGGCGCTCCAAGACGGAGGTAGTGATATAGCTTCCTTTCAGTTGAAAAAGAGGTCAATCAACCCCAAGCAAGCTCTCCCTTGGATCGCGGTGCCCACTACATCAGGAACTGGCTCCGAAAGCTCCAATAATGCCGTTGTGGAACTGGGCGAAGAGAAGCGGAGCATCCGGCCTATACCCCCTCCGTTCATGATACTTGCGGATCCTTCTCTCACAGACTCCCTGCCGTTCGGCCCTACAGTTGTGTCCGCAATCGACGCACTGGCACAGTCCCTGGAGGTTTTTACCAGCGCCGGAGCACCAATGGGGGTGCAATCTGTGGCCCTCGCAGCCTTTCTCAACCTTGCGGAAGGCCTGAAGGCGCTCTCCTGCGCAACAGAGAGACCAGAATCGGATGTCCGCGACCGACTCTGTTGGGGGAGCCTCCTGATGGGGATAGCTTTCGCCCATGCCCACCTCGGCCTTCCCCACGCCCTAGTCCACCATTGCCTCAGATTTGGCTTGAGCCACGGCAACATGGTGGGAATACTCCTAGCCCCGGGGCTCGAGATTCAAGCAGCTGCCGACAAAGAGACTGCAAAACGGCTATGCAAAGCCGAACAGGCGTTGCTGGCATTGGATCAAGATGACGCTTTTGAACTGGAAGGTATTAGAGAAGGCATGGCATCAAACGAGCGATGCACTGTGCCTGATCGGTTGATTGAGTGGCTGGAGGATCTCATCGACCAGCTTTTCACCGCCGCCGATCTGCCAACTTCACTTGGAAGCGCCGGGCTCACCAGGTGCGATCTGGATTGGATTGCCTCAAACGAGCTTGAAAGCGGAGCCTCATTTGGGATACCTAACCGGCCTGCAACCTACGGTGAAATAATGGAGGTGCTGGAAAGAGCATTCTAAGTAAGCCTTGAACATGTGACGGAAAAGCCGCAGGGAAAATAAATGGAGCGGATGACGGGATTCGAACCCGCGACTCACGGCTTGGGAAGCCGTTGCCCTACCACTGGGCTACATCCGCTCGTAATCTACAGTATGGATCTTCACTACACTTATTATACGCATCCCGAGACGGATATGCAAGTGTCTGTCCGTGTCTGGTCTCCGAATTGCTGTCAAACGCTGCCCAGACCGCTCCACCAGTCCCTCGGGATCTCTTACAAAGGCCCTCAGGAAAGAAACAACATCACACGAGTCAAATCATGCTGCCTTCAATTACGACCCGGCATCCACGCGCTTATAACTTTGCTTGCTACGAAGTATTCGCTATGTCCCATTATGGTCGAGGCTAAAACTGAAAGCGTCGGCGCGTAGCGCCTCC
>DUWJ01000356.1 GCA_012842765.1 Bacillota bacterium
AGGATAGGCATCATGCGTGAAGGTCAGCTGGTCCAGATCGGAACCCCGCATGACCTTTACGAGAGACCAGCTACGCGTTTTGTGGCGGATTTTATCGGCGCCAACAACTTGGTAGCTGGCACGGTAAAGGCCACAGGCGACGACATTATAGTCGAAACGGAGCTGGGGCTTTTCAAAGGGTACACCCACTCCGAGTTGAAGCCTGGCGACAAGTGCACCTTGGCCTTCAGGCCTGAAAACGTGGAGGTTATCACCACTGAGCCATCTGGGGAAGACAACTGGATACAGGGAAAGATAAGCTTCGCCAGTTACATGGGGAGCACTCTTCGCTACGAAATGGATCATCCGTCAGGCGTCTTGCTTAAGGCCGACGTCAAGAACCCGTTGCATCATGAGGAGTTGTCGTGGGGTAGTGACGTGTATTTCTGCTTTCCGAAATCTGCTGCGCTTGTCATAGCGGATTGATACGCTGATTCCGACCATGGACGGGCAGGTGATTGTATTATGTCTTCAGGAATGAGCGCAACGGGTTTGAGAAGGTGGATCAGAGAGTCCAAACTATGGATACTGCCCATCTATCTCTTCTTGATAATATTTGTCATATTTCCCCTGGTAAGGCTCTTTGTCGATTCGTTTACAACGGCCGACATACCGCTTTCGGCGCTGAACGAGGTGGTCCTCCTCGTCGATATGCTTGAGGAGAAAGTGAACGCAGGGGAAATGGAGGACGCTCTGGCAGCGTCACATGATATCGCGCTTCAGCTTGACAGGTCTGTGGACGTAATTGGACACATGATCGACGCGCTTGGCAGGGCGACGTTCTCTCAAGACGAGCTCATAGCCAAATGGAAGAAAGCCCAGGAGGATGTGGCGAAGGAAGCGGCGGTGATGGCGGAGCTCCAAGACGATCCAGTGGCCGCTCTTGCAGAGTCACGCAAGGCTACGGCACTCATAGATGAGGTTGTAAGTCTTCCACGACAGGCTTTCTCGGTAGAATTCTTTCTCGATGTTTTCAGAGACGAGTTATACATGAAGGCTCTAGGAAATTCCTTGTTGCTAGGCCTTGCCACAGTTGTCACAACTTCAGTGATAGGATTTGCTGTGGCATACTTGCTCGTAAGATACGATTTTCCCGGCAGGAAGGTCTACAATTTCCTTACCACTGTACCCATAGTTATGCCTCCTCTAGTGGGAGTGCTGGGGTTCATCTTCATACTGGGCAGAGGCGGCATGGTTAACGAGCTGTTTTATCAGTTGGTGGACGTCCTGGAAAGCTCATGGCCTGCCATGTCTAACTGGCTTTTCGACCGTTTGCCGTTCAACTTCATCTATGGCTGGCATGGCCTCTTGTTGGTTGAGACATTTCACTTGTTCCCGCTTATTACCCTGAATGTCCTGGACTCGCTCAGCAAGATAGACGCATCCTTGGAGGAAGCGGCTGAAAGCGTTGGATCTGTGGGATTCAAGCGTCTGTTCGACGTCACTATCCCCCTGACTATACCGGGATTTGTTACCGGGGCATTGCTCGTTTTCATCGGGGCATTTGCGGACTTCGCAGCTCCAATGGTGGTGGGCTTGACCAACTTCATCGCTCCCCTGGCCTACATGGATATTCAGCAGTTCACCGACAGACACTTGTTCAAGATGGGCATTACCGTGGGCGCGGTAATGGTGGTGATCTCTGTAGTGTTATTGCTGATAGCCAAGAAATACATATCCCTCAAGGACTACACCACTCTTTCATACAGGGCGGTGGAAAGGAAACCACTCGAAGGCAAGAAGCAGGCGTGGGTCCATGTTTTCCTGATCCTGCTTCTTATTATCAGCTACACCCCGTACTTGGGTGTTGCGCTTGCGTCTTTCTCAAGGAGCTGGTCGATGTCGCCGCTTCCCACTGCTTGGACGCTTGCACATTATGAGAAGATCTTGCTGTATGCACCAGGGTATATCATCAATACCTTCCAATTCTGCATATTGGCCATAATCATGTGCATAGTGATCGGATTGCCCGTAGCATGGATCATGGCCAGAACAGATACGTGGAGCAGTGGAGCGTTAGATATTCTGACCACGTTGGTGTTGGCTTTGCCCGGCACTGCTTTGGGCATAGCATACATCAGAGCTTTCAATACCCCAATACTCGGGAGCGTGCCATTGGCCAACATATGGATCATAATCCCAATCGTGTTGGCTGTGAGACGGCTCCCATACACGGTCCGATCCTCCTACGGCTCCCTCTTGGTCGTGCATCGTTCGATGGAGGAGGCTGCCCAATCTGTGGGCGCGGGAGGATTCAAGACATTCAAGGACATCACTCTTCCGTTGGTTTGGAAAGGGGTGCTGGCGGGGGCGTTGTTCTCCTTCATAACATCTATACAGGAGAGCGCGGCAACACTGCTTCTGGCCATACCGGGTTGGGAGACGATGACCGTCGGCATATTCACCTTCTACACCGGAGGGACCCACGGAGATGCGGCTGCTCTAGGATTCATCCTTGTTGTTGTGGGCGTGATCACGTTGTTCATAATGGACAGGTTGAGCAGCGCCACAGCAGGCGGGTTGTTCGGATAACGCAGCCAATCAGTGGAATGCCTGGACCTCATGGAGAGGTGATTCAGGAAAACGTCTGGGCTGGCCCGGCAGTATCGTGCCTGGCAGTCGGATGAATAAATAGCCGATCGTGGCGGAGCGCGTTGCGCAATGTTGTGATCGGCTTTTCTTTTGCACGTCGTAGGGCAACATAAGAGGCTCTGCGCTATG
>DUWJ01000357.1 GCA_012842765.1 Bacillota bacterium
AATAGTCAATGCCATCACCATTGGTGTAGTGGAAAACCTGGTTGCCAGAGGCATTGATCCGCCCATCTTCAAGAGCGCTAACATACCGGGGGGCATGGAACACAATGCGAAGCTCTTGGAAAGATACAGGCCGATGATAAAGTCGTTGTAGGTACGATTCATCTTGGGAGGAACATCAGATGAAAGAAGATCTAGTGGCAGCGCTCGATGGCGGCGGCACCAAAACTGTCCTTGTTATTGCGGATAGCTGCGGTCAGGTGCTGGGAATAGGGAAGGGCGGCCCCGTGAATGCCCTCTTTGTTCCTGATAGTACTGCAATCGAGTCTGTGCAGAATGCGGCGAAGGGTGCGATGGAGCGGGCAGGGCTGTCAGACGAGGCCGATGCGCCTGTGCACGTGCGGGCTGTTTATGCCAGTGTGCCGGGGGCGAGTAGGGAGATAATCGAAGCTGGCCTGTCGGGTTTGGTGGCCTACGACGTTCTGCAGGTCGAAGGCGATGACTATGCCACCTTCCGCGGAGCTTTCCCGGAGGGATACGGGGTCGTTGTCCTTGCGGGCACTGGATCTTTTGCGATGGGACGCTCTTCGGACGGGCACACCTTGACCGCCGGTGGCTGGGGCCCTCTCCTAGGAGACGAGGGAAGTGGTTATGCAATCGGACTTGCCGGGCTTCGAGCTGTTGCCCTTGCTTCGGAAGGCAGATGTGAAGCTACTGTGCTCATGGATATGGCCATGGAGATGTTCGGTGTCGAGCGTGCCAGGGACATTATCAAAGCTGGACTGACTCGGGAGCGAATAGCGGGATTTGCGATGGCTGTTTCGTCCGCGGCGGCCCAGGGAGATGACGTAGCCTGCAGGATACTGGCTGATGCCGGAGCCGACTTGGGAAGGCTTGGGGGACACATAATCAACGGTTTGGGTATGAAGGGTCAGGGGTGTCCGGTTGCCCTGTCAGGGGGTGCATCCAAGGCTGGAGCGCCCTTGCGCGATTCGTTTGCGGCTACGATAAAGCGGATCGATCCGAGCTGCAAGATAGCCGATCCGAAGCTTTCACCTGCAGGTGGCGCGTTGCTTATAGCGTATGATCTGGCAGGAATTGAACTAGATTGGGAGAGATCGAACCGCATCCTGGCGTGCGCTGAGGGGTTCGACGAGCTCCGTCCGTAAACGTGGATTCGAAGAAGGGATCTTGAGTTATAGATAGAAAGAGTATAATAAATATAACTAGGAATGTTGGCTTGCGAATAACACAGTATTAAGCCTTGGGGCAAAATCCAAGGTTATCACGGAGATGCTGTAGCTTATATATGGTCAGTAGCGAGTTGTGATACTTACCGTGCACTCTTCTTAATGGAGGTTGGCTACATGGGAAAGCAAGCTGATAGTGGACTGGCCACTACTTCCGGAAGTCCGAAGCCTAGCAACAAGAGACGCGCTGCCCTCAGACGCGAGCTTACCGCATGGTCTTTTGTGTTGCCATCACTGATAGGCCTCGGCATATTCGTCTACGGCTCACTTGTCTATTCACTGTACGTATCCTTTACAAGCTGGGATCTTCTCACCCCTCCCAAATGGGTTGGACTGGCCAATTACGCGCGAACGTTCAAAGATCCCAATTTCATCCAATGCATGGGAAACACCCTCTATTTTGTTGTAGCCATCGTTCCTTTGGGGATAATCCTGGCAATGGCTATGGCTATAGCGCTCAATAAGGAGCGGCCAGGGTTCAAGTTTTTCAGAGGGGCCTACTATATGCCATCGATCACGTCTACCGTCGCTATCGGAATGGTGTGGCTGTGGATATTCAACCCGGACCAGGGAGTGCTCAACACTATCCTACAGTTCTTGGGGGTTGCTAATCCCCCTCGCTGGCTGGAAAGTGTCAAATGGGCGAAACCCGCCTTAAGCATCATGCGCATTTGGCAGGTGTCGGGTTACTACATGATCATGTATCTCACGGGCCTTCAGAACATCCCAAAGGACCTCTATGAAGCGGCAGAAATAGACGGGGCCACCAAATGGCAGCAGATAAAGAGCATCACGATTCCTCTTCTCGCAAATACCACAGTATTCGCCACCATCATGTTGACGATCGAAGCCTTCAACCTCTTTGAAGCGATCTATGTAATGACTGAAGGGCGTCCCGGCGGAACCACCAACACGATCCTCTACTACATCTATACCCAAGCATTCGAGAGATACAGGATGGGCTATGCGTCGGCTATGGCGTGGATACTCTTTGCCATCTTGTTCGTGGTAACGATCCTTCAGTTTAATGCCCGTCGCAAAAAAGAGGAGATCGGCTACTAGGCCGGGGAGGGGGAAAGAACATGAAGCGCAAGAAGAGAATCTCCACTGTGATTTTGTATATAGTACTTATCTTCCTGGCTGTGATAATGATATATCCCTTTGTCTGGTCAGTGACAGCGTCGTTTAAGACCAATCAGCAGATATACGGAGGGAACCCGCTCGACCTGATTCCAAAACCGTTCACCATCAACAACTACAAGAGGGTTCTTGAACTGCTTCCGTTCGGCCGGTTCCTTCTCAACTCGATGTTTCTGGCTACAGTAGTTCCTGCGATCTCGATAATCCTGGCGTCGATGGCGGCATATGCCTTTGCCCGCTTGGAGTTTAAGGGCAGGGATTTCATCTTCATGTTGCTGCTGGGAGTAATGATGCTTCCGGGACACGTAACGTTGATTCCAAGATATGCCTTGATGATTAAACTGGGATGGGTCAACAGGTATATAGCCCTGATAATCCCTGCAATATTCAGCGCAAGCTTGGTGTTTAAGATCTTCTTTATGCGCCAGCATTTTCTGAGCATTCCCCGGGAACTCGAGGAGGCTGCCTTGATTGATGGTTGCTCGCAATGGGGCGTCTGGTGGAACATCATGATGCCTAATTCCAGACCGGCTCTGGCGGCCCTGGCGATCATAGGATTCAAGACTGAATGGAACAGCTTCCTCTGGCCTAATGTGGTAATAAACGATTTTATGAAAATGCCAATACAGGTCGGCCTGACATATTTGCAGAGCAATGCTCAGTCAAGCTGGGATATTCTCATGGCTGGCACTACAATAGCTATTGTCCCCGTCATCCTCATATTCATCTGTTTCCAGCAGTATTTCATGGCTGGATCGCTCACATCCGGAATGGGGGGACGATAGGGTTTGGACAAAGGCTGTCATGGTAATGCATCAACTTAAGGGGGCGGTAGACCGGCTACGAAGCGTCGATGATCTGATCACTGCTGAACCGTGTGAGTACTACCTTTCCGCAAGCAAAAAGGAGGAAGTGAAAAGATGAAATCTTCTTTCAGAAGGGCGTTGCTTTCAGCAGCAGTTGTGGTAGTCATGCTTTCAATGTGTGTACCTATGGAAGCAAAGTCGAACAGGACCAAGGTTCAGGTTATATCCTGGTGGGACTTCACATCTAGCGAGCCGCTTAAGCAGCTCAAGGCGAAGTTCGAAGAACTCAACCCCGATCTGGAACTCGAGTATCTACAGATAGGAAGCGGATACGCCGATAAGATGCTTGTCATGATTGCAGGCGGCGCCGACCTTCCTGACGTCATGATGCTTGCCATGGATAAGATCCCAGTCTACGCATCCAAGGGCGCGATCATGAACCTCGACAAGTACATTCAGAAGGACTATAAAGACGAGATGAAGCAGCTCTTCCCGGTCGTGGCCGATGCCGTTACGTATAATGGCAGCTTCTATGCCATGCCGAGAGACGTCACGAGCAAGGTCATGTTCTTCAACACGAAGCTCTTCAAGGAAGCAGGAGTTGCGATACCGGATGAGGACTGGACGTGGGCCGACTTCGAGGCTATAGCTAGAAAGATGACCCGCGACATCGATGGCGACGGAAAGCCGGATCAGTGGGGATTCTACTTCAGAAAGTACATGGATGGGTTTACCCATTGGCTTATGCAGAACGGCGGAGGCCTTTGCACCAAGGAAGGCAAGTCCCTCATAGGGAAGCCTGAAACCATTGAGGCTCTGAAGTTCCTGCAGAAGTTGGCGGTTGACGGCGTGATGCCCACAGAAACACAAGCTCGCCAGTTCGGAAATGCTCAGACGGCACCGTTCATCGCGGGCCGAGTTGCAATGGTTGAAGGCGGACTGTCTACCACAGTCGACCTGAAAAACGCCGGGGTTGATTACGTGATCAGACCGCTGCCCAAGGGCAAGCAGCGCGTAACCACTGCATTCGTGAATGCCTGGGCCATCCCGTCGGGAGCGAAGAGGCCGGATCTCTCCTGGCGCGTGCTGAAGTTCTTCGCCAGCAAGGAAGCGCAGGAGATAGCCCTCATGAGCGGCATGGGCCTTCCCGCAAGGAAGGATACAAATGTCAGCGCTTTTGTGAAGATCCGTCCTGATCACAAGTACCTGATCGAGTCCCTCTCCTTCAGCAAACCGTTCCCATCGCCAGTGTATGGCGTCGACTTCTTCAAAATGGTGGAGCAGGAATTCGACCTGATGTGGTTGGGCCAGAAGTCTGTGGAGGATGCCGTGAAGGCCGTTGAGAAGCAGGCGGCGGATATCCTGTCAGGCAAGTTCTAGTTTTCATCCAATAGATGCGTGACGGGGCGCCCTG
>DUWJ01000007.1 GCA_012842765.1 Bacillota bacterium
ATGAGCGGAATGGCTGAGGAGGTTCTTTTCGTAGCTATGGACTACATGCCCGATGGAGGGCAGGTTGAGGCCGAAAAGCTGATGAATGAGATTGCCGGTTGGGCAGTAGACGAAGTTTTGGATCTGGCCACCTTGTCGAGGGCCCTGACTCAAAATCCGTCTGCAACTCCTGAGTCATCGATGTCGCCAAGGGGGTACCGGGCGTTGTCGAAGATATCTCGGTTGCCACTGTCTGTCATCGGAAACGTAGTTGAAGGGTTTGGATCGCTGAAAGCCATAAGGAACGCCACCGTCGAGGAACTTGATGAGATCGAAGGGATCGGCGAAGTGCGAGCGAGGGCAGTACGGGAAGGACTAGCCCGTCTCCGCGATCAGGTAGTGCGTGATTTGGTTATCTAGATGCGGAAAATCTGCCCTGCGAATAGGCGACGGGGCAGCGATACCGCTCCCCCTCAATTACGTCAGATTGAACAGGCCCAGCATGCGCAAGCGGTCGTGTTCTTTCATCATTATTTCGTCAAGATCAAGTCCTGTTATGGCGCATAGGGCTGCAATGTAGAATAACATTTGTCCTAATTCGGTTTCAAGGGCTTCCCTGCATTCTGGGCAGAGCTCGCCGCTGATGTGCGAGTTGATCATGCGTTTCAGGTCCGCCAGGGTCGCATTCTCCGGAAATTTCTGCTTCTGTGCGGAAACTTCCAGACAACCACAGGAAGTCACCGATTTTGCGACTGCACGGTTGACTCTGGCCCCGGCTTCCTGAAGTTTTGACATTACGTCGAGGACGCTTCTATGACGGACAAGATATTCGGAGACCGTCTCTTGAAACTCGCCGCATGATAGGTCGGCCAAGGCTATTCACCTCCAAAAGCGGAAAACACAGGTGATATGGCCGCTGAAAATTCATCTTGATTATACGTTTGGGCAATTGTATTGTCAATCCGCTTCTCCGTGTGGCTGGATTATTTGTCTGCAAAGGGCTGTGCCTTTTTCACGGGGATGGCTGGTGGTTGAGGGATCTATGCGGCGGAATTGACTGCTTTGCCAGGCAATGGTACAATTCAGAGAAGGCGCTCCGAGGAAGAAGGGATGCAAGAGGTGTACAGTGTTGGTGACAAGGTGGTCTACCCTATGCATGGTGCTGGGGTGATCGAGGCTATTGAGGAGAAGGAAGTCCTCGGGGAGAAGGACTATTACTACATCATGCGCTTGCAGATGGGCGACATGAAGGTGATGGTGCCTCGCGGCAGCGCAGATGAAGTAGGCCTCAGGCCGGTTATAGACTGTGACGAGGTTCCCAAAGTTTATGAGGTGCTTAAGGCCGAAGCGACGCCGATGAGCCAGAATTGGAATCGAAGATACAGGGCGAACATGGAGAAGATGAAGACTGGGGATATCTTCATCGTTGCCGAGGTCGTCCGCAATCTTGGAATACGCGACAGGGACAAGGGGCTTTCCACAGGCGAACGCCGTATGCTGGATAATGCAAAGCAGATCCTGGCGAGCGAGCTCGCCATGGTGGAAAAGAGGCCATTGGAAGAAGTCGCGAACGTGATCGACGAGATACTTAGCTAACAGGAGCTCCACATACTCCCCGGGAACCCAGGGGAGACTAGACTATAATGGAGGGAACAGCCCCCTCCAAATGCGAGGAGGTGAGTGTGTCAGTGCGCAACAAGATGACGCGAGTGCTCA
>DUWJ01000358.1 GCA_012842765.1 Bacillota bacterium
AGGCTGCCCCATAGGGCATGCCCGGAGTGCGGATATTACGGGGGTCGCACAGTTATTGATGTTTCAGAGTAATTCTTCAACCTAAGGGTGCAGAGCGGATTCATTCGGACGCGCGTAGTTCGGCTGAACCCGCTTTCAGCTTTTGTTGAGCTTTTTTGGGGGGTTATCCATATGCGGATAGCTGTTGACGTCATGGGAGGCGACATGGGGCCGGCTGAGATGATCCCGGGAGCGTTGATGGCCCGTGATCAGTATGGGGCCCAAGTGATTTTTGTGGGCGACGAGGAGACGATAAAGGCGCACCTGAAGGAGAACGGACGGGATGAATCTGACATAGAGATCGTGCACGCGGCAGACTCGATATCCATGGACGAGGACCCTCTTGCGGCTGTGCGCCACAAGCGCGACTCCTCAATGGTCGTAGCAGCTAAGCTTGTCCGTGAGAAAAAGGCGCAAGCAGCGGTCACTTCTGGCAGCACAGGGGCTCTCGTTGCGGCCGGGCCTCTCGTTGTAGGGCGGCTTAAGGGGGCATCGAGGCCAGCTCTGGCAACGCCTATCCCGACCGTTGGAGGTCATCCTTGCGTTATCCTTGACATCGGCGCTAATCCGGAGTGTCAAGCGAAGAATCTGTTGGAGTTCGCGATTATGGGATCAGCTTATGCTTCGGCGCTTCTCGGAATAGATAATCCCAGCATCGGTTTGCTGTCGAACGGCACTGAAGCTAGCAAGGGAACTTCGGTGATTGTCCAGGCGAATCAGATGCTGTCCGGGTCGGGCCTGAACTTCGTGGGCAATATCGAAGCCCGTTCGATCTTCTATGGAGAAGCTGACGTCGTTGTAATGGACGGTTTTGCTGGTAATGTCGTCCTCAAGCTTTCTGAGGGTCTCGGATCAGCCATTTTCGACATGGTGAAAGAGGAGATGAGCAAGGGCTGCATGGTGAAAGCAGGAGCTCTTCTCGTGAAACCTGCGCTAAAGAGTGTCAAGAGGAGGATGGATTATTCAGAATACGGGGGCGCTCCTCTCTTGGGCCTGTCCGGTCTGCTTGTCAAGGCTCATGGAAGCTCCAATCGCAAGGCGTTTGCCAACGCTATCAGAGTCACTTCCGAACTGCTTGATAGAGGACTTGTTGAGAAGATGTCCCAGTCTCTTTCGGCCATGGTTGACGGCGAGGCTTGAGACTGGACGCAATGGTATTGGGTACGGGCTTGAAATGAAGGTAATTGCTTTATAAGATGGGATTGAATATCCTTGCATGGAGGTGGTCAGTTTTGACTGAAGCTGAAATACTTGCTAAAGTTCGTGAGATCGTCTCCGACAAGCTTGGTGTTGCAGAGGAGGAGATCTGTCGCGAGTCGGATTTCATTGACGATCTTGGCGCCGACTCGCTGTACCTCAACGAAATCGTGTACGAAATTGAAGAGGAATTCGACCTGCGTGTGCCCGACGAAGACTTCGATTCCATGAGAACTGTAGGTCAGGCTGTCGACTATATATACAACCGTGTGTGCGACGATCGAGATCGATAAGGTTTCGGCTGTTCTCGGCCTCGAGTTTGAAGACAAATCTCTTCTAGTTAGGGCGTTGACCCATACGTCTTATGCAGCAGAGCATGGCCAGGATCGGGCTTTATCAAACGAGCGCCTTGAGTTTCTTGGCGATGCGATTCTCAAAGCCGTTATGGCGGAGCAGCTGATGACTCTCATGGAAGATGCAGACGAGGGCAGGTTGTCGAAGGTATCTGCTCAGGCAGTGAGCGGGCAGGCCTTGGCACGGGCCGCCGTCGATCTTGGAGTCTCCGATTTTATCATGTTGGGGCATGGCGAAGAATCGAGCGGCGGCAGGTGTCGACAGAGAAACTTGGCAGGCGCTATGGAGGCCATTATTGGCGCCGTATATCTCGACTCCGGCTTCGACGAGGCCAGATCTTTCATCATTCGGGCACTGGCAAGCGAAATCCATGATGCTATTACCGGTCCTGAGAACGACCACAAGACTGCTTTTCAAGAAGCAGTGCAGGCCAGATCCTTAGGCCAGGCATCTTACAGAACGGTCAAGAGCGAAGGCCCGCCTCACAAACCCTGGTTCACGGTGGAGGCGTTGATTGCCGACAGGGTAGTTGGAACGGGAGAAGGTCCGAGCAAACGCGCCGCAGAACAGGAAGCAGCCAAGGATGGGCTGAGAATGCTCGAGAACGGCGAATCTGCATGGGTCAACTGCGCTTCTGACGATGAATGAGAACTCTCCAGTTGTGCCTGGCGACAATGGCGAAGCGGAGACAGTCGGCGCTTGTGCGTCGGCATATATGTACGTTTCGGGGGGAGTGCGACTTGGAGGTTTTGAAAGTATCTGGCCAGTCAAACCCAAAAGCTGTTGCTGGGGCGCTGGCCGCGATTGTCAGGGACCAAGGTTCGGTGCAGGTGAATGCTGTGGGCGCAGCGGCTGTGAACCAGGCAGTAAAGGCAATAACTATTGCAAGGGGTTTCGTGGCGCCAAACGGAATCGATTTGGTGACCGTGCCTGCATTTTCTGAGATCGAAATAGACGGAGAGGAACGCACGGCTATAAGGTTCATCGTGATGCCGCGGTAGCGGGCAATACTAACTTTGAAAGATCAATCGGCAAAGGCTGCGCCGCTTGGCGCGGCTTTTGCTGAGTGTACGTCATGGGAGGGCCGAACTTGTATCTGAAACAGCTCTCTCTGTTCGGCTTCAAGTCATTTGCGAGCAGAGTGGACTTGGATTTTTCGCCTGGGCTCACGGGAGTTGTCGGGCCCAATGGTGTTGGAAAGAGCAATATTGCCGATGCCCTCAGATGGGCTTTGGGTGAGCAAAGCCCGCGAATCCTTCGTGGGTCGCGAATGCAGGACGTTATCTTCGCTGGAACTGAAAGCAGGAAACCCCTTGGCTATGCAGAGGTTACTCTTGTATTCGATAATTCAGATGACTTTCTGAACCTGGGGTTTACTGAGGTCACGGTCACAAGAAGGCTTTTCCGATCC
The DNA here is from genome assembly GCA_012842765.1 of Bacillota bacterium. Lineage (GTDB taxonomy): Bacteria > Bacillota > DTU025 > DTU025 > DTU025 > UBA10085. The sequence continues at coordinate 3,002 of DUWJ01000358.1, forward strand.
GGAGAATCGGAGTATGTATTGAACGGAGTTCCATGTCGGCTCAGGGACATAATCGATCTTTTCTCCGGGACTGGTCTGGGAAAAGACTCTTACTCTGTAGTAGAGCAGAGCAAGATCGACATCATATTGTCCGACCGCTCGCAGGACAGACGGGCCATTTTCGACGAAGCTTCTGGAATCATGAAGTATCGTGCACGGAGGCGGGAAGCTGAACGAAAGCTGGTGGAGGTGCGCGCTGACCAGCTCAGGGTCGGAGATCTAGTTGCTGAACTCGGTAGGCAGCTGCCTGTCCTTCGGAACCAGGCGGAGGAGGCAGAACGCTGGCGCGAGCTTACCGAAAGGCTTACCCGACTGGAGATAGACCTTCTCTGCCACGATCTCAAGAGGCTCTCGCTTCGTCGCCTCGACAGTGCGTCACGAATAGATGACCTTGAAAGGCGAGAACATGAGTGTGCCGCCGAGTCCGCCCAATGCGAGGCTGTGCTGGAGTCGGCAAAAACTAGGGCAATGCAAGCTGACTTGGCTGTGGAGACGCTACATGTTGCGGCAGGTCAGGCTGCTGCGGCTTCTGAGAGGGAAAGCGGTAGACTCAAGCTTGCCCAGGAGAGGAAGCGAACTCTCCTGGAACGTTCTCAGGAGATCGCAGCGGCGCGCGAGGCGGAAGAGGGAAAACACGCCAGGTTGGAAAATGAATTTGCGCTGTTGCAAGGTCAGGTTGATGCCGCAGGTCTTGAGGGGCGCGATGTCATGGAGCAAGCTGATGCATCGCGGAGACGGTTGGCAGAGGCGTCCAAGGCTCGAGCTGACGCTGAAGCAAGGGTTGAGGAGGCAAAATCGGACCTTTTTGACGCTTTGGCTTTGGAATCTGACTTGAGATCGCGCATTGGCGCTATTGAGTCGTCGAAGCGGTCGAACGAAGCTCGGTTGGCGCGTTTGATACAACAAGCCCAGGAGAAGGCTGTAGCTCAGGATAGCGCCAGGCGTGAGACCGATGATCTTTTCTCGGAATTAGAACGGCTCCGGGGCGATCTTGAAAAGGCGGAGAGGGAGGCTGCGGACGCCAAGGTATTATATGAGCGTGCCATGGAAGCTGCGGAATCCGTTTCGGAGCGTGCCATGGAGGCCGAGGCGAAGGTTTCGTCGGCAGCTGCCGCGCACTCCAGCATAGATGCGCTACAGAGGCAGTATGAGGGATACGGCCGCGCAGTTCGCGCGCTTTTGGCTGGTGATAACGGGCGGGCTATGGGCCTTGCGGGCACTGTTTCGGATCTAATTCGCGTCCCGAAGGAATACGAGATCGCTATTGAAGCAGCATTGGGCCCTTCAGTCCAGAACATAGTGGCATCCACCTCTGAAGGGGCGGAGCGAGCTGTGGAGTTTCTCAAGAAAAACCGTGCCGGACGCGCTACCTTTCTTCCGCTGGACATCTTGAAGCCTTCCCCCATTTCTTCGGCGCAGCTTCCTGTGGCTGAGCCCGGAATTGTCGGGCTTGCGGCTGATCTTGTGGAATCGGCGCCCATCTACCGAAAGGTGGTTGAGTACCTTCTCGGACGCGTAGTAGTGGTGAGAGACTTGGGATGCGGCATCCGGCTTGCCAAAAGCGGGCTGAGGTGTCGCATGGTGACTTTGGACGGAGACATCATCTCCGCCGGAGGCGCCATAACGGGCGGAGAGGCACCTGATAGGCGCGGGGGACTGCTTGCGCGGTCCAGACGGCTTGAAGAGCTTGCTGCTGAACTCGAGAGTGCGAGGACAGAGAGCGCCAGTATACATAGGCTCAAGGACGAGGCTGTGGCAGAAGCCGGCGCTCTCAGGTTGGTGTGGGAGGAGAATGAACGCAATAAGGCGACTCTCGAGTCGGTCCTGAGCAATGTCGTTCAGAAAATAAGATTGGCAGAGGCTGAGCTTTCTCGGTTCGCAGACGAGCTTGAGACTGTGGAACTTGAAGCTGAGATAGTACGCAGGGAGATTGATGCGTTGACTGAGGAGGCGAAGAGCCTTGCTCAACAGTTGTCAGGGTCTGAGGCCCGTCGAAAGAAACTAGAAGAGTCATTGGAAGTATTAGCCGAGTCCGCGGCCGGCTTGAAGGAAGATGAATCACGAGAGGCAGAGCGCTACTCAGAGCTGGCGCAGGAGGCGGCTACTTACCGCGAGAGGCTGTTGGGGCTTAAGGCCGCTCTGCTCAAAGCCGAGGAGCAACTGATGTCCCATAACGAGGAGCTTGCTAGGCTCCGGAATGAGGAGAATAGAGTTTGTCAGGAAGCAACTGACGCTGCTGCGCAGATTGAGGCTATTGGGGAAGCGGCTGCGGCTCTTGCGCAGGAGTATTCTAAAGCCCAGCGTCTGCTCGACGAGGGCCGTGAGGAGCGGGCGAAGGCAGCTGCTGATGTCAATGAGGGCGAGTTGGCAGCGCGTGTGGCCCGGAAACGGCACCAAGAGGTGGCTGAGAAACTGAACGGGGCTAGAATAGAAGGGGCGCGGATTGCAGCGGAATACGAGGCATGTGTTGAACGGCTGGCTTCTGCCTATTCCATATCTGAAGAGGAAGGACTTGCCAGAGATGTTGCAATTCAGTCTAGGGCCGGGGTGCAGGCAGAGATCGCGCAACTGCGTGCCGAGATCACTGAAATCGGTCCGGTTAACCACACCGCCATTGAGGAAAGCCGCAAGCTTGCTGAGAGGCACGGCTTCTTGGAAACTCAATTGAAGGACCTGGAGGCTGCGCAGGCTTCACTCGATGAGGTAGTTCGGGAATGCGAGCTTACATGTGAGAAGAGATTCCTTGAGACGTTCGAGGCGGTCAGATCGGAGTTTGCCGACATATTCACCGACATATTCGGCGGTGGAACCGCCGACCTTGTTCTTGATGATCCTGACAATCCTCTTGAGTGTGGGATCGATATAGTATGTCAGCCTCCGGGCAAGAAACTCTCCAGCCTTTCTCTAATGTCAAGGGGCGAAAGGTCGCTGGTTGCCATTGCCCTGTTGTTTGCGATCATGAGAGTGAATCCGAGCCCAGTCTGTCTCCTAGACGAGATCGATTCGGCGCTCGACGAGGCTAACCTAATACGGTTTGCCCAGTTGCTCAAGACGACATCCGAGGACGTGCAGGTAATTATTGTGACCCACAGAAAACGGACCATGGAGTGTGCTGACGCGCTGTTTGGCGTGACAATGGAAGAGTCGGGAGTGTCGAAGGTCTTCTCGATTCGAACGGATCAGCAGGTCAGCTAGGGGCATGGAGGTATGTCAATGTCACCGTCATTTTTCTCAAACCTTTGGAGTGGACTCGCAAAGACGAGGGATGCCATTATCGATCCGATCGAGGCCTTATTCTCCAAGAAGAAGGTCATAGACGAGGAGACCCTTGAGGAGTTGGAGGCAGTTCTCATACAGGCAGACCTGGGCGTTGCAGCGACCACTGCGATAATCAACAAAATGCGGGAATCCGGTTCGCGTGGAGAGCAGGTCGATGCCGACGGGGCCGTGGCCTTGATAGAGCAGGAGCTCATCTCGATACTTGGCGAAAGGACCGCGCCTCTTGCAAGGGCTGACGAGCCACCGACCGTAGTGATGGTGGTCGGGGTCAATGGGACGGGAAAGACTACATCGATAGGGAAGATAGCGTCCATGTTGGCTCATGAGGGGAACAGAGTGACGCTTGCTGCAGCTGATACTTTTCGTGCAGCTGCCATAGAACAGTTGGAGGTTTGGGGTAACAGGACTGGGTGCAATGTAGTACGACATCAGGAGGGATCCGATCCGGCGGCTGTGGCTTTCGATGCCTACCAGGCTGCTCGGGCCCGTGGCTCCGACTACCTGCTTGTTGACACCGCTGGCAGGCTTCACACCAAGAGCAACCTCATGGAAGAGTTGAAGAAGATCAAGAGGGTGATCTCGCGGGAGTGCGATGAAGCTCCACATGAAGTCTTGCTCGTAGTTGACGCTACGACAGGACAGAATGCCATAGCGCAGGCGCGGGTTTTCAATGAGGCGGTGGGAGTCACTGGCGTGGTCTTGACGAAGTTGGACGGAACAGCCAGAGGGGGCATCGTGGTTGCCATCAGCCAGGAATTGAACATCCCGGTGAAATATGTAGGAGTAGGTGAAGGGGCGGAAGATCTCAGACCTTTCAGTCCCGAACGGTTTGTTCAGGGGCTTCTTAGAGCGGACGCAGGTGATGATGGCCGGAAAGGTGCCAAACGCTGAGTAACTAGCAAGAATACTTTAGTCTAAAAGAGCAGCTAGGCTCCGAATTGCGGGCAATGCAGATCCGGAGATTGCCAGGAAACGTGTTGAGACTTGTTTAGAAGTTGCGGCCCTGCGGGGCCGCTTTCCTTCCGAATTGTGCAGGCGTCCGTCTGCGTAACCGTACACAGGATTTTGGTCCTTATAGGCACAAGTGGTTTGAAACGCTTGAAGGCGGAATGTCTGCAGGCTGAGTAATCCTGTGCTGCGGCAGTGAGCATGCTCCTTGATGCTCTGGCGAGCTTCAAAGGTCCATACGCGAAGTCCATATTGACAAGGGTCGCTCATCCCTGTATACTGCGTGGTGTAAAGGTATAGACCTTAACACTTGCAAGGTGGTCGGGGCCGATGCTCGACAAGATGCTCAGGATGGGCGCTCTTCTTGATGTTCATGGTCCTCTGCTTACCGAACACCAGCGGGAAATGTGCGTGCTCTACTACTTGAACGACTACTCGCTTGCGGAGATATCCGAGCTTTATGGGGTATCCCGACAGGCGGTCCATGACACGCTTGCCCGTGCGGAGCGTGCGATGGAGGGCCATGAGGAGACCTTCGGTCTTCTCAGAATGGCTGAAGAGAGGCGAAAGCGCGTTGGCGAACTAGATTCCCAGCTGTCTGATGCCGATTTTCAGCTGGAAATGGCTATGGCAAGCCTCGATGAAGCCGAGCGCAGTGCCCAGCGTCCAAGCGGTCCTGATTTGGCAGGGGTGCGCCGGAACATCGAGCAGACTATGGAGATCATTGCTTCGGCCCGGCGGCTGGTGGCATCTATCGATTCAGGAGATGGCGGCAGCCCTGGCATGGAAGATGACTAGAGGAGGGGCAAGGCATAATGTTCGAGAACCTCTCAGCCCGTCTCCAAGACGTTTTCGGTAACCTGCGGAATCGCGGGCGACTAACTGAAAAGGATGTTGATGCGGCTCTCCGTGAAGTTCGGATGGCTTTGCTCGAGGCAGACGTCAACTTCAAGGTGGCCCGTGATTTCACCGCTAGGGTGCGGGAACGCGCGGTCGGAGAGGAGGTCATGAAGAGCCTCACTCCGGCTCAACAGGTCATCAAGATCGTCATGTCCGAGCTCACTGAACTTATGGGAGGCACGGCGGCAAAGATCAGTTTTGCGCCCCGTCCTCCGACAGTGATCATGCTTGTAGGCCTGCAGGGATCCGGCAAGACAACTAGCTGCGCAAAGCTGGCAAACCTCCTGCGCAAGCAGGGGCACAAGCC
>DUWJ01000359.1 GCA_012842765.1 Bacillota bacterium
CGTGTCGGACAGACAATTCGATGCATACTGAACGAACTGATAATTGAAAGAACCCGTGAAACTGATAATCCCCACCCTCAGGCGGCCGCTAGCAGGCACCTCCGCCGCCCCGATGCAAACCGTGGAGCCAAAGACTATTGCCGCCACCAAAACAACCATGGCAACAGCCCTCACCCTGAGCTTCTCCTTCATTTCACGCACCTCCTCAGATAACGCAATGGCATTGGCCTGCCCGTCGTCAGCCCTCCACACTTGTCTCTTGAAACCATCCCTCAGCCCGGCAACACCGCAAGGCGTCCGGAACTATTCCCAAATGCTATCTATCATGAACCTGAATCCAGTGGCCACTCTTAGAGAGTGTCACATGTCTCAGCACTCGTCAGCAGGGCCGTAAGAGCCCACATTCCAGGCGTTGCAATGTCCGCGTATCCAGCACCAATGAGACTGCCTAATCCAGGGCACGCAGCCCTGACAGAATGCTCCGCGCCCACGCTCCGAGAAACCCGAATACCTGCCCCTCCATGATGTCCCCGTCGTCGGTGTACTGATCCGAAAGCGCCGCCAAACCCCAAGCCCTGTCGGACTGCCCGTCTATTGACTCCCGCACCCACTCTGCCCGGGATACGTTTTGCGCCTCCACGAGGTTATTCACATTGCCAATAGCATCCTCAAAATCGAACGTGAGCTCGATTAGCTCCGCCATGAGCTCTCCTAACTTCTCTTCGTCGGCTACTCCCTGCGCCGCCCACGACAAAGTTGAACACACAAGCATTACTCCGACAACAATTGCCGCACAGTCTGTTCCAGGCACCTACGAGGCTTCAAACGATCCCCTCCGCGTCCATTTATATGCCTATGTTACATATTACCCACCTAAGCGCCCATACCTCCATAGATTCGCAACGGCCAGTCAGCGATCGACCAGCCTCGCCGGGTGCCATCCGGCCTGCTTTACCACACGAGGTTTTGTTTGCAAGCAAGTCTCGATAAGTTCCTGCGCGATCCCCGAGTTTGCATTGCCCGCAATTGAGAGCTTGACCACTTGATTGGGCCGAAACGCCATTTGCCGATTGCCCAGGGTCTCGCGCCTACAAACTGAAGCAGCATCAATGATGAAAGTTACGGTTCAGACAGGACAGATGAAGTGAGGTGATTGAATGGATATCATACGCCTTTTGGAGTGAGGTGAGAGGTCCTCGCCATTTGCCCACAGCACAATCCGCCAAGCTCCTTCCGTTGATTCCGCAATCGCTTTTACCCGCGTTTTTTCTCCTTCTCCCACGTCTCCTTCTCGATGCACTGATGCTCCATCGTAAACCTGCGGGAGAGGATAGCAAATTACCGCCAGTCAGTGCATCGATGTAATCTCGATTCTCAAAACTTGTCTCCTTAAACCTGTCACGGACGAGTTTAGTCCTGATCTCGCTGTAGTCATATGTCAACTCCTGCACCCCCTTTCGAGGCCGTATTGAGCCCGCCCGATTCTGCTTTTTTGCTGCAGACGGGCCTCTCCTGTATTGGGCATAGTCCTTCGCGGAAATAACGCCTTCACAATATCTTCCCGAAGTCACTCATCGATCTTCCACGTCACGCTCAGCATGAGGTTCCTTGCCCGTCCGGAGAGGATCAGACGCCACTGGCCGCGGGCAGCTGTCTCAAACGATATCTTTGGGGTGCTCACCCTGGCCATCTTCGCATTGTATTCCTCCCGCCACATCACATCGTCATTTGGCCCAACGAGGGAGATCTCGAAATCCGCCATCATAGACCAAAAACTGATACTAATCTCGAGAGCGGGCTGCACCCCGTGCACCTTGCCGACATCAATAGCTACGACTTCAAAATCCCCATCGAGATCCCGCAGCCTCACAGATGATATGTGCTGTAGCTTTGCACCAGCGGGCAACGGAACCGCTCCATGCCGGAAGATCAGCTCGCCTGCGACCGCAAAGACTGCAATAACGAGTACTATCAGCAACACCGTCCAGCCCAACACAGACCCTGCTTTGCCCCTTCGGGGCCCCGGCATAGGTTTTTCGCGATTCTCCGTCTGCATTTTTTACCCCTCCCGTGGATCTATACGGCAAAACCTCATCCATCCACATATCGACCGGCAATGCCCAAAGACAATCAGGTGCCGCCATGCCTGTCTCCATAAACACACCCGGCCCAGCCCCGAATCGAAGATCCCCAATATCAGCCGCCGACCCCTTAGCCGAATGGGCAGCGAAATCGCAAGCCTCGTATGACCGCCAAGTGCCCGCTACCGCTGGCTTCTCATCCCATTATGCACCCGTAATGGTTCCACATGACTCAATTTTATCCTTTGCGATCTTTCTCCTCCTTACTATCTTATGTGTACCCCCGAATCCCGCTCACTTCTAACCAGTCCATTGGCGATTCCAACGCACTCCTTCGAAGGAGAGGAATCCTCGGCGCCGAATATCTGTGCACGGGGGTGTTAGAGTTGGATTTGAAATGGAGGCCTCGAATGATAGAACCCGGTAGAGCTTTGGCAATCTCCATCGACTTCCAGGACAAAATTCTGGCCACAGTCGAAGACCGCGATGAGATCATTGCCCAGGCTACCAGTTTTGTGAAAGTGGCCCGCCTAGCCGGCATGCCCGTTCTGCGCTTGGAGCAGAATCCCGATCGTTTGGGCACCACCACCGATCTCATGCGGGATGCTCTTGGGGATTCACCTGTCTTTCCAAAGATGACCTTTAGCGCTCTCAGATCCCCTGAGATCGAATCAGCTGTCCGCCAAAGTCAAGCTGAGCAATTGATCCTTCTTGGTGTGGAGACCCATATCTGCGTGGCTCAGACCGCTCTCGACGCAATGGCCATGGGATACGAGGTGTACGTCCTAGCAGATGCCTCATCCTCAGTAAAATCATTCGACAGGAAGACCGCAATCGAACGGATGCGCCACGCGGGTGCTGTGATATCTACAGCACAAGCAGCGGCGTTCGAAATAGTGGGGGCCGCGGGAACGCCTCTGTTCAGGCAGGCAAAATCTCTTTTAAAAGAGATGTAAGCAGTAGCGCTCGGTTGATTCAGCTAGTCGCATCGGGATAGAATGGGAAACGGGGGCAGGCTCGTCCCTCACCACCTTATTGCACTACTCATCAAGGCATGTGATAGATCTATGCAATCTATGGGGAAAAGCTATGAGATAAAATCATTGGCCAGAGGCGCTATGTTCGGCGCCATCACAGCAGTACTGGCCCACATCTCCTTTCCAGTCCCATTCAGCCCTGTTCCGGTCTCGGGACAATCCTTCGGAGCAATGTTGGCCGGCCTGCTGCTTTCACCCAAAGCCGCGGCAGCAAGCCAGCTCGTTTACTTGCTCGCAGGCGCAGTGGGGCTGCCCGTCTATGCAGGAGGCCACGCAGGCATCGGGGTGCTTCTAGGGCCCACAGGAGGGTACCTTTGGGGAATGGCGGCAGGCGCCTATGTCTCCTCGTGGATTGTTAAGATGCACATTTCAAAAGGGAACGGGCTGACATGGCAAAAATGTGCCATCGCCTCAGCAATCGGCGGTGTGGCAGTCGTCTACATCTTCGGAGTCGTCCAGCTGAGCCTGGCAACACAAATGCCTCTGCCGCGTGCCTTCGTCGTCGGCGCGCTTCCATACCTCCCAGGCGACCTGCTAAAGGCGGCCTTCGCAGGCACATTGGGAAACCGTCTGGCAACCTACAGAATATAGTCTGTTTACCGCAGCCAC
>DUWJ01000050.1 GCA_012842765.1 Bacillota bacterium
ACACATTGAAAACATCACCTGCCCGTGGATTCTCAGTTTTGCACTTTCACTTCTCTGCTGATTCTTGTGCTTCCTCAACACTGAAGGCGCAATCGTAAAATGCGGCCTGAAGCCCGATATCGCCCACGTGTTCTCCTATGAGAAAGCTGACCCCTCCCCCACACCTGACAGGCTCACCGTTGTAAGCCACGACCACATCCGGTCTGGATCGACTGTCGAGCCTAGCCGAAAAAGCACCTCGCCTTAATGCACAGCGAAGCGCACCATATCTCCGTCGCAACGGATCCGCACCGCAAATCAATCAAACCCACGAACACTGCTATGGATGATTAACAAACCCGTCCTTGGTGATGACGGCAGCCATGACGAGCGCCAACGTTCCATCCGTCCCCACGCTGAGCCGCACGACGATTCCGTAAATGAGCACAACCTTGGCCCAATCATCACGCCTCCCGGATAAGCGGAAGCATGTGGATATTTTGTCACGGCGGAGTTCTTGTCTATGAACTCACGCATAATTGAGTGGCCGGGATCTCCCTTTATTTTGACTACACGACCTCCGACACCATTGCCATAAGTCCACAGGTATCGACCAAGGGACACACAGTTTTCATAACACAGCCTTCATTCCTCATGCCCCTCTTTCCGCGGCGCGTCAAGTCCTAATGCTTCGAGGAAGTGCCTATCGTTGAGCAGTAAAACCTTACCCTTTACGTCGTCATCCACCCGAGAAACACTTGCAATGCTCAAAGACGCATTGCCCACTGTGAGCCGCAAGTGATTCGCAACATCCAGATTGAGCACGCGGCAAATCAGAGCTTTCAGAACAATAGCATGTCCAACGACGACGATCGTCTCATCGCCATGAGCGCAGACAAATCCGTCGGCAAGATCGCGTGCTCGCGCCGAGACATCCGCGACACTTTCCCCTCCAGGATACCTGGTCCCAATGGGATCAGTTCTATGCTCGACCATGAAATCCGGGTAAGCCAGCTGCACCTCGTCCCAGGTCATTCCTTCGAGGGCGCCAACATCGATTTCTTTGAGTCGATCGTCGGTCACCACATCTAAGCCGACCGCCTTGCCAATGGCGCTAGCAGTCATGTACGCCCTGGCAAGAGGACTCGAGTATAGAGCTGTAATCGTGCCGCGATTTAAGGAAGCTATGTAGTTAGCACAGGCGTCCGCCTGCCGGGTCCCGAGATCTGAGAGGGGAACATCCTTGCATCCCTGCAATCGCCTTGCGCGATTGAACATAGTCTCTCCGTGTCTGATCAAAAGCAGTTTCGTCATGTTTGTCCCCCTCATTGCCAGAAACTCTATTGCATGGGATTCACCACGGATACTACAAGCATCTCGGGATCGAACAGCTGCTTGCCGAGATCCATCACTTCGTCCAGGGAAATGCTCTCAGCAACCCCAACTCTGTCAAGCAATCTCATCTTTCTGAAGTGGTAAGCAAGAAAGTTGTAGGCTATGAACTCCAAAGAGTTGAATGCTCTGAGCGCAGAGCCTATGAAACTCCGGCGAGCGCGCTCAAACAGCTCTCTGTCGATGCCTGCCGCAATGGAGTCATTTATCCCCTTACAAACGCGGTCCACCAGAGCATCCGGAGAATTGCTCTTCCCCTCGAATATCACAAAACTGTAGTCCTTTTCGCAATCGAAATTCCAGTCGAACGTGTGGTCGAGCAACCCTGCTTCGTAAAGTTCGTTGTACAGTGCGGAGCTGCGCCCTATCAAAGTGTAAAGCAACATTTCCATGCACACAGTTTTGCGCAGAAGTTGAGCGCCTTCATACCCCACATCGTTATCCTTGAATCCAAAACAGACCAATGGCTCCGACACCGGCATTCTGCGCTCCACACGTTTCATCCCAACTTCTCGCGGTTCATGCGGATACAGACGTTCTACTGCTGGCACTGGCCCGTGAAGCTTATCATCCAGATGCGCCGAGGCGCGGTCAGCCACCTCGTTCGGATCAACGTCGCCGACAACAAGCAATGTCATGTTGGACGGATGATAGAACGTATTGTAACACCTTGTCAGAATGTCCACGTCGATAGAGCGTATTGAATCGACTGTCCCCGCAACCTCCAAGCGGACAGGGAAACACTGATACATGCCTTTCAGCATTCCGTACATCGCCTGCCAGGCGGGGGAGTCTTCATCCCTCTTGATCTCCTGCTCAATTATGCCTTTCTCATTCTCCACATTCTCCTCAGTGAAATGAGGCCTCATCACAAAATCCAGGAGGGTATCGAGACAAGGCCCGAAATTGTCGACACAGGAAAATAAGTAGGCAGTCATTGTATAGTCTGTGAAAGCGTTTGAGTAGGCACCCAGCTCCGCAAAGACGTCATCAATCGATCCTGACTCCTCCGCAAAAAGCTTGTGCTCGAGAAAATGGGCTAATCCGTCAGGGACATCCACAGTTTCTCCCGTATCGATCCTGCGGAACTTGGTGTCGAGCGATCCATATCTCGTGCCAATAAGGGCGTATTTCTTTGCGTACCCCGCCTTCCGCTGGACGCACACTTCCAGGCCGCAGTCGAGACGGGTAGTGGATACTTCCTCCCGGAGCAGTTCTGACCTTGCAATTTCCATACTACGCACCAGCCTCGTCCTCCTCATTGCGCAGGAAGTAGATTGTGTCAAGCTCTATTTTGCTCGCAACACGGACTATGTCATCCATAGAGACTGCTTCTATGCGCCGCAATAGCTCGTCAGGTTTCTCCCCAACGCCGTTTATCCTGGAGACGATGGCGTAATCAATCTGAGCGCCCGGACTGTCCCCCATCATGCGTATGTCTCTCGTAATTGCCCTGCGAGTCTTGTCCATTTCGTCATCGGAGATCCTGCCAGACCTCACATCATCTAACTGCTCCTCGATTATCTCGACCGCCTTATCCATGGCTTCAGGCGCTATCCCCGCCCAAACATTCATGACGCCCTTATTCTGATCAATCCCAGAATAGACGGAGTAGGCCAAGCTTTCACCTTCGCGGACATTCTGAAAGAGTTTCGAGTGCGCATACCCTCCGTAGATGCCATTGGCCATCAAAATCGCTGGATAGTCGGGGTCGGACATGTTGACGCCAGTCCAATAGCCAATGACCAGGCTTCCTTGATTCACATCCATGCTCTCTACAACCTGTCTCGGCTGTACAGGCACTCGATGCCCAACCCTGGCAGGCACCTCAAGCGGCATAGGTTTGCGCTCCATATCGAAAACCTCTCCCACCAGTTCCAACACGCGTTCGCGGGCCACATCTCCCACTAGAAAAATGTCCAATGGGAGCTGCGCAACCGCTTTTTTGTGCCAAGAGCGAAGGCCTTCAGGATCAATGCCAGGAATATCCTCAACCCGACCCAGCCTGTACAGGGCATACGGTTCGCCTCTGAACATCTCTTCGTTGCATCTCTTGAAGGCATAACCCATCTTGTTATCTATTATGCTCTCGATTCGCCGCCTAAGATTGATCTTTTCCTGTTCCACATAATCCTCGCGAAATGCCTCAGCTTCCAGAACCGGATCGAAAACCACGTCTCGCAATATCCCGATTCCCTGGCGCAACAGGTCTTCATCTGCCGACAAATACGCGTCATTCGCCACATCAACAGAAAAGATAAGGAGCTGCTTCTCACCCCTCTTACTAACACCGGCAGACAAGCCTGTCCCATACAGGCTGTCAAGACTCTGCCTGAACTCGGCAGTTCTTGGCCAGCGCCTCGTGCCCCTGCTCAGCACTTCTGGCAGAATAGCGTTAAGAGTGACTGTATCCTCAGTCAGGTCAGAGTAAATCACCGCGGTAATTGTGTTGCTCTTAAACTTAGAGGTTTGCATTACGTAGACGTTTATCCCATTCGGCAACACATCCGTGGAAAACCATTCGTCCAATGATCGAACCCCCCTGTGTTCTTGCACCGCAAGGCATTCTCCGGAGAAAAAGCAATTCCCACTGATTCTTAGTATGACCCATATTCATTCGCAAGTTCAAGCCGGCAACCGCATATTCCTGGAGGATCCCCAGACGGCAAGCTTGTACATTCCCATCAATTGCGTGCATCAGAGCATTAGCAACGGCAAGATACGCAAAAAGGGGCTCATAATCTGCTATGCCTGCCCAAATGGCAACCACAGAAGCATGCACAGCCTCAAAGATCGAGTTGTATCACTGCACTGGAATCTCAATATTCTCCAGAAGTGTTGCTTCTCGCAGTTTAGGAGGGATAACGATATTGACTATGGCCTCTTCTCCCGGTTCAAGCGTTACAACGATACGTTCGACATCGTCCCCAAACTGAGGGATTGAAATAACCCATGTTCCAGGCCTCAATGCCGTAAATCGGAATTCTCCTTGCGGCCCAGTCTTGCTCCTCAGCGTTTCGAGCTCGCCGCGAAGCTCGATTATCACGCCATAGATCCCGACTCGTTCTCCAATAACCTTCTCATGCCCGCCAGGGAGAAGCACAATCTCTTCTTCAGGGCCGAGGCGAGTCACTGTTCCTGCAATAGATCCGCTCTGTGTCAAGTCGATAACCAACTCTACCTCTGTTCCTGCTAACACGTCAACGCGTAACGGCAACTGGACCGCCGGAATTAGGTTGGACGGTATTGAGCTTCGGTCTATATCTATATAGTGTACGCCCGGCGCTACGCCGCTCAATACAAATATTCCATCTGAACCTGTGAAAACAGCCATTCCATCCATTCTGACCAGCACATTCGGAACCCCAAGATAACCATGATCCTCAGATCTCCGGACGACTCCTTTGACTACCTCTTTGTCTCTCTTAATTGAGAATGGAATGTCAAAACAAGCCGAATAGCCAATGTCGATACGATAGATAGACGCCTTACCTGTTGCAGCACGTTCAAGGGACAAATCTGCAAGTATTTTTTGGGAGTTTGGGAGTGAGTAGCTTGCACTTGCGCCAATGAAGCGCTTTGAGATTTGCCCCATGTCTGTGCGGTAGTATGCCTTGTATACCTTGTTTGGAGAAAG
>DUWJ01000360.1 GCA_012842765.1 Bacillota bacterium
TATGCTAGGGACGAGGCTGGTGGATGGACCAAGGTCGTAGATGATTCGATAGTGAAGGATCCTGCTGCCATTGAGGTTTGGAACAGGCTGCTGTGGATAGGCGGCAGAAACGGTTTGTGGGTATGGGACGGGAGAAATTGCGATATAGTGGAGGCCACCCGAGGGTATTCCATCACAGCTTTAGGCGTCGGTCGTGGCCGCAAATACGAAGGCGGCGAGACGCTCTGGGCCGGAACTGCGGGAATACCGGCGGGAACGGGGAAGGATCCCTACAGAATAGTTGTGTTCGAAGTGCTAACGCCTGAGATTGTCGCTGAGCATGACGGCACTGAATTAGGTGTGTCAGGCCATGATCCGAGACGGTATGTTGAGATTGCCGCTCAAGATCACACCACTGATGGGTATGCCGCCCGAGCAACGGCAAGATATTCCCTGGGAAGCGGGAGCATCTACGGGAACTACGAGACATTGGCGCCAGGATTCACCAAACTTGGACAGACATCGAGGCAGGCCATGGACGTCTGGCGTTTGGGGACACAATGGCCTGTAGGTTCGAAGGCCAACGTTACGGCTGAACATTCCGAGTCGCGAACCCAATCGCATTCAGAGAAGGGCGAGCAACCGATAGGCAGGGAAGTGCTCGTTATATCGAATAGAGTCGGAGGAACCATAGATATCGGTCCGAAGATAGATGTCTCATATGTTCTGTCTCAGGTGGACGACAACGAAGCCGACGGGTTCGAACGGGAGGAGCACTCTCTGTCTATTACGGGGCGGCAGAGCTTCTTCGAAAACAAACTGACATTGGGTGCTGGGTACGAGACGGTCCAAAGTGAGAATTTGATCAGGCCAGGCAGCTCATATCTTCAGGTAAATCTGCGGGGCGATGCGACGTTCAAAATCGATGCTCTTTCTGTGTCGGCGCTGTATCGAAAACCTGTGAAAACTGTGGCGCCAGGAGGGGCGGACCAACGGGTAACAGGCACTGAAGAGGTCAGCCTGAACGCGCAGTGGGGGAAACAGCTCGGTCCAATAGCGCTCAAGGCATACTACAGACAGACTTTGCGCGACGATATTGCCACAGAACGAAGGTTCGACGATAAACGCGCTGAAGTTCGCGCGACATTGCCAGTGCTTTCGTTCAATGAGAATGCTCTGACTCCAAGCACGGTGTTGAAGTGGGAGAAGACTGTGCCCTATTCCGGCCAGGCCAAGGAGGGCATCACTGTTCAGGGAAGCCTGTCGGGTAATCTGGGCTCCTTCCGGACATCAGGCGGGATTAACTTGAAGCGAACTGAGTATCCCGGCATCGAAAAGCTGACTTTGGATACTGAGGTCTTCGCTACCCTCAGTTCGACAACGCGCGGGCGGTTTGTTCCCCAGTTCGATCTGAGGTGGAAACGATCGAGTTCTGAGAGGGCGGGGTTGGGGGTTGTAGCGAGCGATTCGGTGACAGGAACAGCTCGGGCAATCTACACTCCCAAACAGGGACTGAGCAACGTAGCATCGCTGGCATACTCCCTCACATCATCATCAGGATCGATGGGAGTGCAGAAGCATTCTGTGAGCCTTCAGGATACTATCGATTACAGGTTGAACGAGAAGGTTACGATAACAGGGGAGGCTTCTGTGAGGTCGACCGCCCCCGAACTTGGGGCTCTTGCTGGAGGCGAGGGTTCTGATATCAGGGGAGCGCTCAAGAGTGGGCTTCGTTACAGAATCAGTGACATGTGGTCGTTCGGCGCCTCAGCGGGCTATAATGTATACAAGGCTCCGGCCAGTCAAAACGGGTTTGCAAAAGGGCTGACTTTGGAAGCGGGGCTGAGGGCAGTATTCTAGGGAGAGAGGACGCCAACTATGCGGCTGATTGCCTGGAGAATATGCATGGCAGCTTCTGTAAATTGGAGAAGGGTATCGTTGACTTGCGCGGGATGCGCGTGATATAATGTGTGAGCGATGTGGCCTTGCTATTTGGCAGGCCCGTTGAGTGCGCCCGTAGCTCAGTGGATAGAGTGACGGACTACGAATCCGCAGGTCGCGCGTTCGAATCGCGCCGGGCGCGCCATTTTTCGGAGCATGTTTGTGTGGCCCTGTAGCTCAGGGGATAGAGCAGTGGTTTCCTAAACCATTGGCCGCAGGTTCGATTCCTGCCAGGGCCACCATTGTTATGGCGACGCGGTGGAGCTTTCTGCCGCGTTATTTTTGTATGTGGACAACTGTGATCCAATATTGCCCGCCTTGGCAATGTTTTCGATTGTTGCCGAGGAGCTAGCTTTTGTGGATAGATCTTTCCATGGCCCAATTTCCTGCCGGGTTCAGGCGGTTCGACCCTCTCACGAGGGTAACAAGTTTGTCCTCTTTGAGCACGAAGATGTGGTAATATTCAATAAGGCGAGCACTGTCTGGTGGAGTGATGCTTATGAAAAAAGGAAGAAATGCTTGGATTGTGGCGGCCGTATTGTGCGTTGCCGTGGTTGCTGTGTTGATCATAGGCAAGGGGATGAAGCCGGATAAGAAGGAGGCGAATGTGGAAAACGCTGGGCCTCCGAGGGAGAAGGAAGTAGATGCTGTTGAGGTTATGCGCCCTACGGAGCTCATGACAGAGGACGGCCTGTTCCTGCTCGAGGTGCCCGAAGGCGCCATATTCGAACTGGCTGCTGATGAGGACGATGTGGTATGGGTATATGGCCCAAGTGGGACGAGATACAAGATTAGGCATGAGGACGTTTCGGCCATACTCAAGCATCGGGTATCTATGGATGGGTACGACGACGCAGAACTGAAGCAATTCGGTTTTCAAGTGGCTGCGGCTCGTGTGGCGGCGGTGATGCAGTCTGCTTATCCTGAAGAAGGGACGCAGCTTACTGTAGGCATGAGAACTGAATGGCAGGACAAGGTGGAAATTGAAATGGCGACGAAGAGTGGGATAAGCATCCCACAGTATTCATTGATGGTTGAGTGGGCAGTTTACAAGGGCTGGCTTGATTGAAGTCGGAAATTGTCGAAGGAACTTCGGGGCTTTTCGGAGAACCATTCGCTATGCGAGCAAGGTAGCCATATGGGGTGGTTATTGATGGACTATGCAGCGGTTTATGAGAGCTGGCGCACGTCGAGCTGTGTCGATGAGGCGACGAAGGTAGAACTTGCAGGCATAGAAAACGACGTCGCCGAAATCGAGGAGAGATTTGGGCGGGAACTTGGCTTTGGAACCGGAGGCATGCGAGGCAAGCTGGGCGCTGGCACGAGCATGATCAACAGGTATACGGTTCGTCGTGTCACTCAAGCCTATGCTTCATACCTTCGCGAATGCGTGGAAGGGTCGAGCGAAGCCGGAGTCGTGATCGCTTATGATTCTAGGAGGATGTCAAGGGAGTTAGCTGAAGAGGCCGCACGGGTGCTTGCCGCGGCCGGCATCAGGGCAATGGTGTTTGACGGGATTAGGCCTACTCCGTTGCTTTCCTATGCAGTTCGCGAAATGGATGCAGCAGGCGGGATCATGATAACAGCAAGCCACAACCCTCCGGAGTACAACGGTTACAAGATCTATGGTTCTGATGGGGTGCAGTTGCTTCCTGAGGAGGCTAGCCAGATCGCAGCCAGGGTTTCCGGCATAGATGATTATCTTTGCTTTGCTGCTAAACCTGTGGCTCAGGTAGAGGGTATAGACGGTGAAATGGATGAGCGGTATGTCAGCCGTGTCACAGAGCTCATCGAAGAGCTTGTGGGGGATATGGTTTCCAGGCGCGACCGTGAAGGACTTGGTGTTGTATACAGCCCTCTTCATGGCACAGGCTACTTGCTCGTTCCACGGGCCTTGTCAGACTTGGGTTTTGCGGGGTTGAACGTGGTACGCGAACAATCTGTGCCCGACGGCGACTTTCCAACAGTGAAGTTGCCGAATCCGGAAGATCCGTCGGCTTTTGAATTGTCCATTGACCGCGCCATGTCGATGGATGTCCGGAACCGCCCTGCGATTATCATCGCAACTGACCCGGATTGCGACCGCGTGGGTGTGGCAGTATGGGATGGCGAGGGATATCGGGTTCTTTCAGGGAACCAGGTCGGTGTCTTGCTTGCGGATTTCCTCATTGAAAGCGCCAAGATGAGAGGCATTGAACTCGGCGAATGCGCCATAGTGAAGACGATAGTCACTACTGAGATGGTGCGGGCGCTTGCAGACGGCGAGGGTGTGCATGTGATTGACACCCTTACTGGGTTTAAGTATATTGGAGCGCACATAGATGAACTTGAAGCGAAAGGGCGCCATTTTCTGCTCGGGCTTGAGGA
>DUWJ01000051.1 GCA_012842765.1 Bacillota bacterium
GTGAAAATGCCGGCATCGTACGCAGCTTTCCATTCATCAGTCATCTCGGTGAAGATCAGATCCCGCATGGACCTCCCCCTCCAATAGGGGATTATCTTCTCCTCATAGATGCTGATTGTCTCAGGCGAGACGGCGAACGGTATCTTCTCCCGGCTACTGAGAATATCTAGGTCTTCAAGGGAATGGCAACAGAGTTCAGGATAGGTCGGAGTCGCTTTTGGAGCGGGACCCCTTTCGCCGACGATGAGTTCCCCATCGTTGATGCAGATGGCCTTGTGCTCCATTAAATACCTAAAGGCACGCGCCCTTTTGAGTGCTGGCGAAGGAGTGTTGTCATTGGCATAGAATTCCGTGATCAGTTCAGCCCTCTCGGCGGAGATATATGGAACAGCGTCAAGGCTCTGCTGTCGCAATCTACTGACTCGCGTATTCATCAGATTCAGCCTCCGATCTGAACATCGATTCCAACAGCTTCAAAAACTCTGCGGACGCGATCTATATTCTGACTATCCGGCTCATCCAAATCTTCAACGCAGCATACACGTCCAAGCCTCTCATACTTCTCATTCCCAAGACGATGGTAAGGCAGGATGGCCGCTTGGGGAGGGTCCTTCCATTCGAGGGACCCTATGAATTCAATAAAGTCGCCAAGGCTCTCATTATCATCATTGTACCCGGGGATAAGGGGAATACGCAACGTAACATCATATCCCTCTTTCACCAACCAACGCAGGTTGGAGATGGCGAGCTCGTTCGAACATCCCGTAGCAAAGAGGTGCGCGAAGCGATCGACTATCTTCAAGTCATAAAGCCACAAGTCTACAAAGGGCGCCACTAGCTCCACTACGTGGCGGGCTGCAATGCCGCTAGTATCGACTGCGGTGTGGAGTTCTACTTTCTTGCATGTCTGCGCCAGTTCGCATAGGAATGCCGGTTGGGCCAGAGGCTCGCCGCCGGTGAATGTGATTCCGCCGCCAGACTCATCATAGAAGGCTCTGTCCATTTCGATCTCGTCCATCACTTCGGAAACGGAAACTTCACGGCCCACGATTGTCCTGGCTCGAGCCGGGCAAACTTCTGCACACTTCCCGCATCCAGTGCACAACTCCCACGCAGTCACCGGGCGCCCATGTTCCACGCGCACGGCTCCTACATCACACACAGAAGCGCAAAGTCCACAGCCCCTGCATTTGTTGGGCCAATACATCACTTCTTGCTCACGCCTTTGGCTTTCGGGATTGTGACACCAAAGGCACCTGGCAGGACAACCCTTGAAGAAGACGGCGGTCCTTATTCCAGGGCCATCGTGAACAGAATACCGTCTGATGTCGAAGATCTTGCCGCGCGTCACCTTGTCTATCATGCATTATCCACCACGCCATCTAGGGATGTCCTTTTTGGAGTCTAGAGATGAAAACGCATCTCGTTTCCAGATTAACAACATCATTCTGACATGTCGGAACTCAAAGACATCTGGGAAGATATGCTGATGTCCCAACGCCTAACTCAAGGATTCCGGAGGCTTGCGCACGTCGTGCATTATCGCCTGTGTTGCTTGATAAAAAGTCTGGTGGCCGGCTTTGAGTATCCTAGAGGCATACTCCTTCAACTCATCCTCATAGGGCTCGAGAATGACGGTCCCATTATCCGCATCAACGATAATGCTCTCCCCGTCAACTAACCCCGACAGCACCCCCGCAGCTTGGATAATCACTGGAATCCCAAGCGCTTCCGCAATCACGTCAATACTTGAGTGCACGGATCCAGCCTCAAGAACGAGACCCAACATCATCTTGCGGTTCAGCATCACCAGCTCAGACGGGAGCAGATCATGAGCGACAAGGACCCCCTCTTCACTAGGAGAGCCACCAACCACGAGCACAGGCTCGAATTGGCCGTCGTCCATGGCAGACGCTGCTCCAATACCCGCTAAAGTGGTGATAAAGCGCAGGCCAACGTCATAAACATCTTCAGCCCTTGCACGAGTTGCCTCGTCATCCGACGCCTCCAGACCGGCCACAATCTCGGTAATAGCTCCGGAAACTGCCTGCGGAAGCGGGATGCCCTCCTCAACCCTGCTGAAAACAGAGGCCTCCAACATAGGGTCGGAGACAATAGCGTGCTGCGCTTCAAAGATATCCGCAGCAGCCCCCCCAAGTTCATCCTCGGCCTTCCGTTGCAGGGCTGTTGTGAGAAGCGAAGCAGTGGCCACTGTTGCAGCCCATATCTGAGCATACTCCCACATTGGGAGGGATAATGCCGCTGTCCAATCGGCCCCTTCCCTGCCGGCTCCAACCGGGCGAACGACGCCAGCCCCCGCTTCAGGAAGACGCTTGGGCGCCAGTGCTTTCACCGTTCCTACGGATATGCCCCCCACCATGGGAGTCCCGGCATAAACGCGTCTCATGGCTACAACGCATCTCCTCTTCGGACTCGTTCTTCCAATATCTCGATCAGGACACGATCCACATCTTTCATTCCTTCAGCATTCAGCCGTGCAACATTCTGCGCTGTCCCTTCGATGGTGATGTCCACGATACCCTGTGCGTCATCGATGCCAGTGTCGTTCACCGCTATGAGCGCAGCCAAGTATGCCTCACATGCAGCCGCCCCGACCCTCAGGGCACACGTCCCCTTAGCCCCATCGCACACTATGCCAGCAGTATTAGCCA
>DUWJ01000361.1 GCA_012842765.1 Bacillota bacterium
GGAGGCTTACCCGAACAGTGAAAAAAGGTAGCTGAGGATGGCTCCAACAACGGCGCCGACCACGTATTCCATGACCTTGCTTTGCCAGCTGCGCTCCTTGGCGAGGGCTGCGTCGAGCTCCTCGATCATCCTCGACTGCTCTGCTATGGCTCTTGAGAGAACCTCAATCTGGTTCGGCTGGTCTGCCAGGGCCTGCACGAGCACGCGCGAGATATCGCTTGCAGTCATAGGTTCGACAGAAGACCCGACTTGAG
This sequence comes from Bacillota bacterium, assembly GCA_012842765.1. Lineage (GTDB taxonomy): Bacteria > Bacillota > DTU025 > DTU025 > DTU025 > UBA10085. The sequence goes on from DUWJ01000361.1 coordinate 255, forward strand.
CATACGCGCTGCTGTCGGCGAGGACGAGACTGTCGGCTTCCTCGACAGTTATCACAGCGACGTCTTTTCCTTCAACATTTACGATTTCGAAAGAAGTTCGGGGCTTAGGCTCCAGTTTTTCGAGGGCGTCTACATACAGTCTTCGCGCCTTTTTGATGTCGGCGCCTATGATTTCGCCTGACTCTTCTATGCCAACGAGGATCGTGCCGCCAGACGTGTTGGACAGGGCACCTATCAGCCTCGACAGGTCCTTAGGCTTCTTGGGCTTAGCTCTGAATTCAACCTTTTCATTCTGCCCCTGGGCTATGAGATCGCAAATCTTTTGAGACTTTGTCACATTAATGGCCCCCTAAGCAGCACATTGCGCCAATACCATTGCCAGTTCTGCCGTGAGCCTACTCAATTTTCAGTAAGAATGCAAGCAGTTGATTCCTGTCCCAAAGTTTGCTAGACGCATACCGTTGGAGCGGGGCAAGGTCAACCATCTTGTCGGCCTGTCCGTATGATCCCGGCGGCACGATCATCTTCTCCCCCGGACGCCAATCTGCCGGGGTGGCCACTTTCTGCCCGTCAGAAGTGTGCACGGCGATGAGCAGGCGCTTGATCTCGTCGAGGGTAGGCCTATGTCACCCGCTGACGGCTGAATCATCCCTCACTTCTTTGCCACCTCCATCTTCAGATCGACAGATGAGCGGGAACTTGATTTTCTCTTTGATGGTTCTTGGCCAAGCGATGTGGCTGAAGAGTATGCCCACTTGTTCTCGTAGTCATTGGCGAAAGAGACTGTGCCACGGCTTCGAAGCTCGGGGCCTTCTCTTTGATAAGCGGAATCCGCACGGTCTCTTCACAACAAGTTGAATTGGCGGTTTCTCTCATATCTGCTTTTCACACAGTCTGCACACGCCACGCCATTATACATGGATTGCGTGGCGCGGCCGATCTCTTCAATGGTTGTTATCAATCCCATGTCGTCAAGAATCCACAAGGTTCGATAGACTGTAGTTCTCGTGGACGTGGTGATATATGGTTTCCGCGTCGGTGCGGTCACTCGACTCTGCTAATTCCTCACAAGAATCACTAATATGTCTGGGGTGTCAATGGTTGCCTCCATTCTTATTGTCCCATCTGCTGTTTGTGGAAAGCACAATTGAAGAAGCTTGCTCGACTTCATGCATGCTGGTTTAGCTGCCTGATCCCGAATCGAACTCGGAAAGGTTAGAGGATTCCAGAGCTAACCTTTTTGCAATGCAGATGCTCCTCAGCCATCTCCTATTAGAACCTGAGGCGGGTATGAGACCCCTTCCATCGCGGTGATGTTCAAACTGAATCTGCTATGGCTATTGCCAGTTGGCGCCTTAATCTCAGACCGATGCAGATATGGAGGATTATGGTGATATACCTCGAAATACACGTTCATGGTCCTGGGCTTGGGCGCACAACAAAGTGCAGAGGCACCCGAGTCCATGAACACGAATCTTAACCTTTGGGGTTAATATACGATTTGACTTGGGGGACGTAATTTGCGTATAATGTTCAGGGATGAAGACCTCCAATTGGCATGCACAGATCCTGATGTTGGCAGACGTAGATGGGGAGAATCTTGTGCAAAGGTGATCAGGCGAAGACTTGATCAGCTTCGGGCTGCAGAAACACTTGAAGACATGAGGAATCTGTGGAATGTCCGCTGCCGCGGAAACCGGATGGAGGTTTGGACTGGACGAAAGTGAAGGAAATTGTCGTAATTGGGGTGGTGGACTACCATTGACTGAGAAGGGCATAGGAATGTACGAGTACGTGCCAGATGTGGTATCACCGCCTGGTTCCACGCTGCTGGAGACGATTGAGGCGTTGGGGATGACTCAAGCAGAATTGGCACGGCGAATGGGCCGTCCGGTAAAGACGATAAATGAGATTATCAATGGGAAAACCGCAATAACTCCGAAGACGGCCTTGCAGCTTGAACGCGTTTTAGGCATTCCTGCACATTTCTGGAGAAATCGTGAGGAGCAGTATCAGCAGTATCTTTTGGCCCAAAGGGACGAAAAAGAGCTGGCTGAGTATAGCTATTGGCTGGAGGAGATACCGTTCAGGTATCTTGTGACAAGTGGCTGGGTAAAGGATGGCGCGAATGATGCCGAACGAGTCAGGCTTGGCTTGGAGTATTTCGGAGTAGCGTCAGTCGATGCATGGCGCTCGACATGGGGTTCGCCGACCGCAGTTTATCGCCGGTCGCCGGTTTTTGAGGCCAAACCCGGAGCGGTGGCCGCATGGCTGCGGAAGGGTGAGATAGAAGCAAGGACAATAGAGTGCAGCCCTTACAGGAAGAAGGCGTTTGCTTCGGCTCTTCAGGATATTCGTATTCTCACAGTGGAGCAGCCAGAGGTTTTCATTCCGAAAATGCAATCCTTGTGTGCCCAAACTGGTGTGGCAGTAGTTTTCGTGCCTGAAGTGCCCGAAAGCCGCGCATCGGGTGCTGCTCGATGGTTGAACAGACAGAAGGCCCTTATTCAGCTGAGCTTTCGCTACAAGACCGACGATCAACTTTGGTTTACATTTTTCCATGA
>DUWJ01000362.1 GCA_012842765.1 Bacillota bacterium
ATGTGACGGACGCCTTTAAGAGACTCTGGGCGGAGCTTGACATATCCAATGACGGCTTCATCCGCACAACAGATCCGGAGCACGTGCGGGCGGTTCAACACGTATTTCAGCAACTGTACGATTCTGGAGACATCTATAAAGGGAAATATGAAGGATGGTATTGCACGCCGTGCGAGGCATTTTTCATGGAGTCGCAGCTTGTTGACGGCAATTGTCCTGACTGCGGGCGACCTGTGGAATGGCTGCAGGAGGAGAGTTATTTCTTCCGTTTGTCGAAATATGAGGACCGGCTTCTCGCGCACATAGAGGCTAATCCCGATTTCATACAGCCTGCAACGAGGCGCCATGAGATGGTCAATTTCATAAAGAGCGGATTGAACGATCTTTGCGTGTCGCGAACCACTTTCGATTGGGGTGTTCCTGTGCCTTTTGCGCCGGGACACGTCGTCTACGTTTGGCTGGATGCCCTCATCAACTATTTGACCGCGTCGGGCTATGTTGATGATCCCGAGAGGTTCGCCAAGTATTGGCCTGCTGATGTTCACGTTGTTGGCAAGGAAATAGTCAGGTTCCATTCTGTGATATGGCCTGCGGTGCTGATGTCTTTGGGATTGCCTCTCCCGAAAAAGGTATTTGGCCATGGATGGTGGACGGTGGAAGGGGCGAAGATGTCGAAATCCGTGGGAAACGTGGTAAAGCCGCATGACTATGCGAAGGAGTTTGGAGTGGACGCAGTTCGCTACTTCGTCCTCCGCGAGGTTCCGTTTGGGCAAGACGGGGATTTCTCCCGCGCATCCTTTGTATACAGGGTCAATGCTGACCTCGCAAACGATCTCGGAAATCTGCTCAGCCGCACCACGGCGATGATAAACAAGTTTGCCGGTGGAAAAGTGCCTGAACCGGGAGAATGGGATGACGCTGATAAGAAGATCCCCGAAATCGCTACCGACGCTGTCGACAAGGCTGCCCGGGCCTTCGATGATTTGGCGTTCAGTGAAGCCTTGGAGAATGTATTCAGGCTCGTTGACGCAGGAAACAAGTACATCGACGACGTTGAGCCGTGGAATCTTGCCAAAACTGATGCTGGCCGCAGGAGGCTGGGCACTGTCCTTTACAACCTGGCCGAAAGCCTAAGGATTGCGGCCGTGGCTTTATCGCCTGTACTAACAAGCAAGTCAGCCGAAATCTGGTATCAGCTGGGTATTGACGGAGACCCGGCGGAGGCGGGATGGGAGGCTACCACGTGGGGCGGCACAGTTCCGGGCACCGAGGTTAGACGGGGTGACCCGATTTTCCCTAGGATTGATGTGAAGGCGGCATTGAAGGAGGAGGCCAAAGCGTCGTCGTCAGAGAGCGGGAGCGTATCCTCGCGCGAAGGCTCTGGTGGCAGGGCGAAGGGTGAGTCAGTCCAATGCCGCGGTGGGGACTTCGGCGAAGGGCACGCGCAACCGGATGGCGGGAAGGCTGTTTTAAGGGCTGCAGCTGCGCCGGCTCGCGAGGGTGAAGCGTTGGACGCCGACAACATCATATCCATAGAGGATTTCGCAAAGGTCGATC
>DUWJ01000363.1 GCA_012842765.1 Bacillota bacterium
GGCGGAGAGTGGATATCGCTTTCCTATCGAAAAGGGCTGTTTCCCACGGCCAAGGAGATAGGGGGAGTGCGAGTTCGGGTTGTTGGAATGCTGGAGGTACCGCCTGAGATCAAGTTCGATCTCATAGTGGAGAATGTGTCCGGCCCCGACAACTGCTTGATCTACCCTTCACTGGAGGCATTCTATGTAGTGGAAGCCGATGGCGCAATTCGGGGAAAATACTTTGCGCAGCCCCCGGCTGTTGTACCTGAAAAGCCACTTCCGAAAGGTGTGGCGATGCGCACCTACGCGATAATGCCGTTCTGGAGTGTAGATCCGAAGTTTTCGGGCAGAACCATAAAGAGCCTTTCATGGACTCTCTTTATCCCCTTCGGACCCATAGACCAGTACGCATTCGATTACATCTAGTCTTAAGAGAATGCATATCCGGGCCGCGTCGGCTTGGCGCGGCCGTTTTATAATTTGAGCACACTTCGGCATCGGGATAAAGTCGGATTGTAGAAGAAAAGGAAGGGAGGCGCTATACAGGAGTTGGAGAAGAAAATCACTCTAAAAGATGTAAAACAAGATCCTGAGATAGATGCGTTCATAAGGTGCGCCATGCATAACATGGCGGCGATAGGATTCACAGAGCATGGCTACAGACATGCCGGTTTGGTATCAAGCATTGCTCATAACGTTCTGGAGAGGCTGGTTTACCCTGCACGCACTGCGGAACTTGCGGGAATAGCGGGTTATCTTCACGATATAGGTAATTCCGTCTCACGGGACCATCATGGACAGAGCAGCGCATTCATAGCGATGAGCGTGTTGACCCGAATGGGAATGGATCCAGATGAAGTCGCGATTGTGATGGCTGCGGTGGGCAATCACGAGGAGGAATATGGTCACCCTGTCAACGAGGTCGCAGCAGCGGTTATACTGGCCGACAAAAGCGATGTCCACAGAACCCGAGTGAGCAAGCGCGACATCGCAAGCTTCGACATACATGACAGGGTGTCATATGCTGCGGAGCGTTCATTTCTCGAAGTCGATGCGGAACAGCGTCTGATAACGCTTACGGTGACTATCGACACTGAGATATGCCCAGTTATGGACTATTTCGAGATCTTTCTTACTCGCATGTTGATGTGCCGACGCGCTGCCGAGGTTCTTGATTGCGAATTCAAACTGGAGATCAACGGAGTTTGCTTACTGTAGACGAATATCAGCAGGCTTCTGCGCGATTCTGTAGCTGCATTGCCTGTAGTCTGGACGATTCAGTCAAATTGGGTTGAGGTGTGTCTTGCGAGTTGCCAAAGGCCTATTGGTGAGTCGTTGTTTCTATGGCAAGTGACGCGTCCATCAGATAGTCCCTGTGGTGCCCTCCGGAAAACGTCAGTGATGTCCTTGCGGGATATGTTCCCGCGAAATGCCCTCACGTCTGGCCGTGCTTTGTAGGCTTTCGCCCGAGAGACTCTACAAAACGGGGCTTTTGGCTCCGATGGCCCCCGACTGCCCCGCAAGCCAGGCGTTTCTCAATGAGCAGTGTCTTGTGATGGCGTAAAATGGCCCACGTTGCCGGTCTAACTTGTAGCCGATAACCTTTGAGCACGTAGCTATTGAGTGAGCCTTTGGGTGGAACATGTCATGCGCGAAACACGAGCATAAGTTCTCACTTTGCCGAGATTTCTCCGGATATCTCTAGAGTCATCCTCGAGGAAAACTGGAATCAAAGACCACGCATGGTGCAATACTACCTCAGGTATAGCACTGATGCGGAGGGGTATATTTTGCGCACGTACGACGATCTTGTGAAACATGAGGGCAATGCCCTGCTCTTTGCCGCAGTCGAGATTTCCATCGTCTCCTCGCTTGCAGGACGTCCCATGCATGTGCACGCAGAGGGCGTAAGAGGCACAGGGAAGACGACGATATTCAGATCCGCCGCTACTATCCTCCCGACAATAGAGCGGATAGCCGCATGTGAACAGAATTGTCGGACATGGGCGCCTCACTGCCCAGACCATCGCGACCTCCCTTTGTCTGAACTGGAAGCGCTCGCTTCGGAACGAATACCTATGCCTTTCCGCGAGATATCCCATTCGGCCAAACTGGGAACTGTCGTCGGGAGCATAGATCTCGCCCAAGTGATGGACCGGGAGAAACCTCAGGCCGCTCTCCTTCTGGGGACTATCCCCAAGTCGAATCGGGGCATTCTCTTCGTAGACGAGGTGAACCGGCTTGCCGACACTTCGCCCGAACTCACCGATGTGCTGCTTGATGTGATGGGGACGAGACCAGGCAGAATTCAGATCGAGGAGGCCGGTCTTCCAGTGGTGTCGATGCCCGTGGAGATCAGCGTCTGGGCTGCATCTAATCCTGATGAGGATCCCGGGCCCCTTGAGGACGTAAGAAGGCAGCTTGCGGACAGGTTCGACTTATCGGTGGAAATGGGCAGAACGAGCCAGGCTTCAATGATACGTCGTATTCTGGAATGCGATGACTTCGCGACACAGGGAGCGATGAGAAGATGCAGGCCATGGGAGGAATGCGACGCAATTGGAACCCACGAGCGGACTGATGCGTCAAGAAGACTTAATCCGTCGGGCTTGGGCGGGCGGATAGAGCTGGCGAC